>JAYSSW010001047.1:0-2668 GCA_043720335.1 Planctomycetia bacterium | reverse complement strand
GCAAGGTCAAAGCGTCGCGCGACATCGCTGGTGCGTGAAACGGGGAGTGGACTAGCCGCAAAGACGCAGAGGAAAGTCTTGGAGAGGATCGCCAAGCCCCACCATGAGCGAAGCGATTGGTGGGGGTCTTCGGATTGCAGATTGCAGAGTTAGGATTGCAGATTGAGGCCGCCAAGCCCCACCATGAGCGAAGCGATTGGTGGGGGTCGAACCGCGCGACGACTCACCCCCAGGAATCGCGTTGCTCATCCTGGGGCTTGGGGAATTTGCGAGAGGGGAAGCCATGAGTTGGATCATCGACAACGCGGGGTTCGTCTATCTGCTGCTCGGGCTGGTCGCGACGGGGTATCTCGTCGCGTTCTGGCTGACGAAGCGGGTCAAGTTCCTCGTCATCGCCAGTGTCGTCGGCGCGCTGATCGCGCTGTTCTGGCTGTTGACCTGGCTGGTGCCGACCGACCGCAAACGCATCGAGGCCGGCATCTTCGGCATGGCGGACGCAGTCGTCTCGCAGCGCCCCGATGACCTGTTCAAGCACGTCTCGAAGGACTTCACGTTCGCAGGCGAGAACCGCCAGCAGTTCGAGAAGAAGGTGCGCTCGACGAGCCAGCACTACAAGGTGAACGACCTGCGCATCTCGCAAGTCGATGTGAAGGAGGTGGCGAACGACCGCGCGAAGGCCGAGTTCCGCGTGACGGCGTTCAGCTCGCTTTACGACGGCCCGTTCCCGATGCGCTGCAAGGCCGACTTCGTGCGCGAAGGCGGCGACTGGAAGCTGCGGGCCATCGAGTTCTTCCCGTTCAACTCCGACCAGCCGCTCAACATCCCGTGGCGGTGAGCCTTTTTTTCGTCCACAGCCGGCAGATGTCGAAGCCGATCGGCGACCGGGAGGGCGAGGCCGCTGCCGAGCCGCGAAGCGCCGAACGATTCATGGATTCATCAGGATTTCGCGAGTGAAACAGGCCGCAAGCGAATCGCCGCAGCTCGGCAGGAGCCTGTCGCCCTCGCGGTCGCCTCATGACGCCCTATAACGTTTGACAAGCTCTACGGGCGGTCGTTCGGGGTCGCGGCCACGCGCGGCACGCGGTAGTTGTCCCAGCGGAAACGCGGGTCGTTGGCGAAGCGGGGCAGCTCCGGCAGCGTGAACCAAGGTGCGCGCTGCTGGTGCTTCTGGGCCAGCTCCTGGATCGCCAGCGGGTAGTCGGGCCAGATCCCGTCCTTGTGCGCGAGCTGCAGCTTCTCGTCGCCGTCCAGCAGCGGCTTCAGCTTCTTGTCGACGAACTCCTTCATCGGCGGCGACAGGTGCTTGTAGCCGCTCGCCCAGATCTCGGAGGGCAGTTCGACGTTCTTCTTCGACTTGTGAATGTAGTCGACCGCAGCGGACCCGTACTGCGGCCAGCGCCCCTCGTGCGGCTTGAGGGCCAGTCGGGCGGCAGGGAACATCTTCTTCCCCTCCAGCGCGAGCTTCACGAGATTCGGCAGGTCGTCGAACGCGCGCGGGCCGTTGGCGCCGGGCAGCGCGGCCGGGTGCCTGTCGGCCAGCGCCACCAGCGTCGCGGCGTAGTCGGGCCACTTCTCCGCCGCCTGGCTGAGCCGCTCCTTCTCCTCCTTCGAAAGCATCGACATCAAAAAGTCGTTGACGTAGCGCTGCACCTCGACCGGGAAGTCGGCGAGCCGCACGGGTAGTGGCTGCTTCGTGTCCAGCTCCTTCCAGAACTTCGCCGCGATCTGCCATTCCTTCCGCTGGCGGAACTCGTCCTGCTTGCGGCGCCGCACGAAGTCGGCGCGGGCGTCTCCCTTCAGCGCCGCCCACTGCTCGCGCAGCGCCTTGGGCTGCTGCCGCATCCATTCCTGGTCGCGCAGCTCGCGCACGAGTGTTAGCCGGGCCGCCGAGTTCGGGGCGTTCCTCACCGCGTCGCGTTCCTTCTCCGGCAGCGCCTCCAGCCAGTCGGCGAAGCGGTCGAGCACGCTCGACAGCTTCGCCTGGCTCGCGGGCGGCTCGGCGTGCAGGTCGTGGTCGAGCTTCCGCAGGCGTTCGCGGCGATCCGGTGGCAGGTCGAGGAACTTCTGCATTTCCTGCCGCAGCCGCTGAAGCTGTTCGGGCTGACGGCGCAGTTGCTCCAGGCGACGGCGGTCGCGCTCGTCACCCGCAGGGTCGGCCAGCGTCCACAGCGGCAGGGCCGCGGCGAGCATCAGCATCGTGACAAGCCGTCGCATCGCTACAGCCCTCCGCTGGTGGAATCGTCGCCGAACAGGTCGGGATGGTCGAGCTGGCGGAGGAAGTCGAGGTCGTCGACCGCCTCGTAGAGCCGGCTTTTTTCGAGCAGTCGCAGATGGCGCACGATCGCCTCATCAGGATCGGGGCCGAGTTCGCGCGGGGCGGGCCAGAGAGAGAGGCTCGCCCCCAGCCCCGCGCCGCCGGCGAGCAGCAGCGCCGCCGCCCAGGCGCCGCCGGCCTTCCAGCGCGACCGGCGCACCGGCGGTACGACCGGCCGGCTCGTGGACGCGCTGCTGCACCTGCGCTCCAGCGACAGTTTCTCCAGCGTGCGGTTCGTGAAGTTCGGCGACGGCTGGGCCTTCGGCAGATAGTCGAGCAGCCCCCAGGCATGCTTGAGCGCCTCGGCCTCGGCGCGCGCTTCGGGGTCGCGGGCCAGCTTCGCCTCCAGCGCGG
>JAYSSW010001046.1:0-2672 GCA_043720335.1 Planctomycetia bacterium | reverse complement strand
GGCGGCGTAGCGGTGGATGGCGGTCGAACGCACGCGGCGGGCTTTCTCCTCGGTGACCAGCTTCAGGTTCTCCTCGTGGTGCTGGATGCGCTTGGCGACCTCGTCGGCCAGCTCGCGGTCGACGCGCTCCAGCAGAATGGCTTCGGCGGCGTCGCGGGTCAGGCCGCTGATCGCGTGCAGCTTCTCAGCCTGCTGCGCCACCAGCTTCTCCACGTCGGCGAGGCGGGCGTCGAGCTGGTCGCGGCGGTCGTGCAGCTTCTTCTCGACGTGCTGCAGCTGCTTCTCCTTCTTCACCTGTTCCTTGTGCTGCTGCTCCAGCACATCCTCGCGCTTCTCCAGTTTGCGCTCCTGGTCTCGATGCTCGTTGCGGACCTTCTCGACCTCGGTGTTGAAGGTCTCGCGCTTCTTGAAGAACTCGTCCTTGGCCTTCAGCTCGGCCTCCTTGAGGACGTTCTCGGCGTTCTTCTCGGCCTGGCTGACGATCCCGTGGGCGCGGGACTGCGAGCTGTCGAGGTTCAGCCGCTCCTGCCTGCGGTGCCAGACCATGCTGGCGACGCTCCCCACGGCAAGCCCCGCCACGGCGGCGAGGCAAGCCCACAGCACTTCATTCATGTCGACGACTCCAGGTCAGCGGGGTCGGCGCGCGGAATCGTCGCAGGAGACGCCCGCTGCATGCAGCGGGCTATCCAAACGTGAAGGCAGCGTACGCGCCGGAGGAATGCTCGCGGCGCGGCAAGGGCCTGGGACCAGCCGGATTCGATCAGTGGAACCGCGACAACGGACGGGGAGCGGTCGAGCCTCGGTAGGGGATCCCTGGCGGACTTGGGCAGTAAAAGCGTCGCCGGGGGGGCGCCGATGCGGCGCCTCGACACGCGGGCACGGCCGCCGAAAGCGCGGCCTGACCGGGGACGAGGCGGAGGATCCTCCCGCGCAAGGCGGGTTGCCGACTGCCCAAAAAGAGGCAGGCCAGCAGCATCAGCGTCAGCAAGCAACCGAAGAGCGTCATGGCTTTCCGTAGTTCGTTGCACGCGGTTTTCAGCAGTCGATCCCGGCGGTCGCAGCCGATGGTCCTTCGATCTCCCCGACATCCGGGAACGCGCGAACCCCGATTGCGATCACCATTCGTCTTCCACCGCGCTTCCTGCAAACCATTCGGGCTTTCCTGGTGGTCGGCCCCGGACGACACGGTCCGTCGCGTCGCCAGCGTTCATCCTATTATGAAGCCGATGTTTCACCCACGTCAACGGGATTCGACGCGGTTTCGCGGGGCACGGCTCGCCTTGCTCGCCGCATCCCTCGCGTGGTTTCGCCGCTCCCTGCCGATCGCGGTTCCTGCGCCTGCGGCTTTCGTTCGCGATTCGGGACCGGCGCTGGCGTTTCCGCCTACAATGACCCTGCTGGCCATCCTTTCGTCTGCATGCAGAACCAGCACCCGAAGCCGAACACCTGGCAGGCAACCACCCAACATGAACATCCCGTCCTCATCTACGCGCGATTTGGCCCGGCGATTGCTGGCAGAATGCCAGGCCGCTCCCGGTGCGCACGTCCATGAAGCGGTGGCGGTGAGCGAGAAGCTGCGCGTCACCCTGACGAAGTTCGCTGGCTCGGAAGGCTTCGCGTCGCTGCTGCGGCGGGCGCTGGCGCTGGCCACCGCGGAGGCGCCTGCGCTGCACGGCGTCAAGATCGGCGCGGACGGCCAGCTGGAAGGATTTGAAAAAATCGTCGCGGACACGGGCGCTGCGGGGGGCGAGGCGGCGGTCGCGGTCACCGCCCATCTGCTCGGGCTGCTCGAAACCTTCATCGGCAGATCCCTCACGCTGAGGCTGGTGCGCGAGGCTTGGCCCGCCACCCTGCTCAACGAGGGGCACACAGGAACCGGGGCGAATCCATGAGCAGCACAGGACAGGATCCGGGACAAGGCCGAAACGGGGACCGGGTGCCCATTCGGCAACTGTCCACCGGCGTACTGGGACTCGACGAGATCCTCGGCGGCGGCCTGCCCGAGTACTCCTTCAACATTCTCGCCGGCGCTCCCGGCAGCGGGAAGACCACGCTGGCGCACCAGATCATGTTCGCCAACGCCACCCCGGAGCGGCCCGCGATCTACTTCACCGTACTGGGCGAGCCGGCCATCAAGATGCTGCGCTACCAACAGCAGTACACGTTCTTCGACGACGCCAAGATGGACTCGGCAGTCCGCTTCATCAACCTCAGCCAAGTCGTCCTCGACAAAGATCTCGGCGCGGTTCTCGATGCGATCGTTAAGGAAGTCGAGGCGTCCAATCCGGGCGTCGTCGTGGTGGACTCGTTTCGCACTGTGTTGCGCAAGGCGCAGAGCAGTAGCTCGACCGACGTGGAACTTCAGGGGTTCATCCAGCGACTGGCGCTCCACCTGACCAGTTGGCAGGCGACCACGTTCCTGATCGGCGAATACGCCGAGGGCGAGATGCGCGACAACCCGGTCTTCACCGTGGCCGACGGTCTGTTCTGGCTCTCCCAGAGCGTCGAGCGCAATTCGATCGTCCGCAAGTTGCAGGTCGTGAAGATGCGCGGCCAGGAGTCCGTGCCGGGGTTGCACACCTTCCGCATCACCGACGACGGCGTGCAAACCTTCCCGCGCACCTTCGGCCTCACCGGCAATAAATCCGAACACGTCAAGGGCCGGCGGCGAC
>JAYSSW010001045.1:0-2677 GCA_043720335.1 Planctomycetia bacterium | reverse complement strand
GGCCGACGCCGCCGCCGAGCAGGACGATGGCCCCGCCGACGCAGCCGAGGGTGATCCAGAGAACCGCCGACGAGCCGTCGTCGCGCGACTTGCGGCGCGGACGGTCTTCATCCTCGTCGTCGTGCTGGCGCGACTTCGCCTTGCGGCGCGGCGATTCGTCGTCTTCAGCACTCTTCTTTTTCCTGCCCTTGTCGTCGGCGAGCACGATGGGGGGCGGCCCGGACTTCATGCCGGTCGCCTTCGGCTTCGGGGCTTCCGCCTTCGGCGCTTCCTGCAGCAGTTCGACTTCCTCCACGATGTCCGACTTCTTCGTCTGCGGCTTTTTCGGCGCGTCGGGAGCGGGCGTTTCGTCGGCCTTCTTCGCCTTGCCGCCCACGGGGAAGCGGTGGTTGCAGATGCGGCAGTTGACGCTGCCGCCGGCCTGGTCGTCGTCGTAGCGCTGCTTGTGCGAGCAGCGGGGACACGTGACGCTGATGCTCATCGCCGAGCCTCGTGGTTCAACCTCGTTGATCGTTCGTTCGCGAGTTTCTTATTATGACGTGGGCGGCCGCGATTTGCCACGACAAATTTCGACTTGTCGCCGTCGTTGATTGATCGCTCCTTCACGAGATTCGCATGCCTGCGGACGACCTGACCACGCTGGTCGACGACTACCTCACCAGCCTGCACCTGCGCGAAGCGTCGCACGACTCGCCCCTGTCGCTGCGCGGCTTCGTCGCCGCGCTCGAACGGCTCGTCGGCGTCGCTCGCACGGCGCCTCCATCAACCCTGGATCGGTTGCTGCGGTTGCTGGCGACCGACCTCGGCCCCGACGCCTCGCATTGGCGCTTCGGCTTCGTCGCCCAGCCGTGCGGCATGCTCGTCGAATGGGGCGGCGATCCGGCCCTGGTCCTCGATCCGATCCTCGACCGCGTCGAACGCCAGTTCGCCGAGGCGCCGACTTCCGCGCGGCTGTTCCAGGAGGAGCTGGGCATCGAGGATCCGATCCGCGTCGAGGACGACCAGTGGCCCGCCGTGGCCGAGAAGCACCCCGGCCACGCCGCCCGCATCAGCGACTGGATGATGCTCGGCTTCACCGGCCGGGCAGTCATGTCGATGCTCTGCGCGCGCACCGCGCTGCGCCACCAGGCCCGCTCCCGCGCCGCGCTCTGGCAGGCGGTTGACTCCGCGAAGCCGTTCACGCCGTACGCGTACTATCTCGCGGAAACGCTCGCCCTCGCCGACGACGAAGCCCTGCTGATCCTCGACACGACGCGACGCCTCGGCTTCCGTGTTCGGCTTGTCGCGGTGCGCAACAACCATCACTTCTTCACGCTGCTCCAGGACGCGCTGCGGTCGTATCCGACCGGCGCTGCGTGGACAGGTCCGCCCGGCAGGCCAGGCAGGCCGCTGCTGACGGCGCTGGCGAAGTGCGAGCGCACGCTGGCCGACATCGCGCCGGAGGAATGGGCCGCCGAGGACGCGCAATATGAGTTCGGCGTCGAGGACGAAGCGATCTGGTCGTACCACACCTGGCCCGCGATGAAGGCGGATGGCACGCTGCGAAGTTTGCACGAAGCGCCCGACCTGCCGTTCGCGGTGTGGGGCGAACAGAAGCCGAGCGACATCCCTGCTTTCGATGGCGAGCGCATCGTGCTGCTCGGCCCGCTGGAGTTCCCGCGCCGCTGGAGCCTGCAGTACTTCGCCCCGCTGCACCGGGCGCTGCGGCCCGGCGTCGAGATTGTCGAGCAGTTGGAGGAGGAGGAGTACGCGCGGTGGATGGAAAGATTGAAAACGTCCCAAGCCCCAGGATGAGCGAAGCGATTCCTGGGGGTGACAAGAAGAAAGCAGCGGGCAGCAAATTCATGTGGATGTTTTCAAGCCCGCTGCCGGCTGAGGCGGCGGGGTCAAACCCACGCGCAGCGCCGACCTCGCCGCCTCAGCCGGCAGCGGGCTTGATCCGTGGATCGCGATTCAATGCGCGGCGGGCACGTCCAGCGACAGCGCCGGGCCGGTCTTCGACAGCTTCAGGAACATGTCGATGAGGCTGGTGCAGCCGGTGCGGCTGCGCAGCTCGGCGAGGGTGCCTTCGCTGACAAGTTCGCCGCGGTGCATCAGGCCGAAACGGGTGCAGAGGCGCTCGGCGTCGTCGAGATGGTGCGTCGTGAGGATGACCGCCTTGCCTTCACCGCGCAGGAACTCGATGTACTCGATGATGACCTGGCTGCCGATCACATCGAGGCCGAGCGTCGGCTCGTCGAGCAGCATCACCGGCGGGCGATGAATCAACGCCCGCGCCAAACTCACGCGCTGACGCTGGCCGGTGCTGAGGTTGGCGCAGCGGCGGTCGAGGATCTCGTCGAGGCCGAGCATGCGGGCGAGCTTGGCGAGTTCGGTTTGTGCCGTGTCGGCGTCGACGCCGTACAGGTCGGCGAAGAACAGCAGCATCTCGCGGACGGTCAAGCCTTGATAAAGCCCGGCGTTGGCGGAGACGAGGCCGACGCGGCGTTTGACCTCGTCGGGGTGCTGGGTGGAGCCGAAGCCTGCGATCGAGGTGAAGCCGCTGGTCGGGCGGAGCAGGCCGAGCAGCATGCGAAGGGTGGTCGTCTTGCCGGCGCCGTTCGGCCCGAGCAGCCCGTAGACCTCGCCCGGCTCGACGGTGAAGCTGAGGTTGTTGACGGCGAGCAGGCTTTCGCCG
>JAYSSW010001044.1:0-5682 GCA_043720335.1 Planctomycetia bacterium | reverse complement strand
GACGATGGGCATGACCGAGGCGAGCTCGGCGACCTGCTCGATCATCTTGGCGCCCTTGGTGGTGTGGGTCTTCATGATCTCGAACTCGGCGGCGGTCAGCTTGCCGGGCTTGCGGAGGATGGCGTCGTCGATGCCGATCTTGCCGATGTCGTGCAGAGGCGTGCCGATGCGGATCAGGTGCAGCTCGTCCTGGGGCAGGTCCATCTTCTGGCCGAGCAGGAAGGCGTACTCGGTGACGCGTGCGGTGTGTCCGCCGGTGTACTCGTCGCGCATCTCGACGGCCTGGGCGAGCATGGTGACGGTGGCGTAGAAGAGGTCGCGCTGCTTCTTGAGCAGCTGGGCCATCTCGATGCCGGCGGAGACGTGGGCGGCCATGGCGTCGGCGAGGTGCAGGTCGTCCTTGGTGAACGGCTTCTGCATGGGGCCGCGGTCGAGGTGCAGCACGCCGAGGCACTTGCGCGGCGTGCGGAGCAGGACGCAGAGGACCGAGGCCATCGTGCCTTCGGCGATGCTGCGGGCGCCGGCGAGCTCCGGGTCCTCGTCGACCTGGCAGCAGAGGATCGACTCGCCGCGTGCGAAGCAGCGCTGCGCCAGGCTCTGGCTGAACCCCTGCCGCGTGCCGATCTGGTTCTGCCCGTTGGCGAGGGCGCGCAGCTTGAGCGCGCCGCCCGGCGTCTCGGCGAGGACGATGGCGCCTCGCTGGGCGTCGAGGGTGCTGACCGCGTCGTTGAGGATGGTGTGGAGGAGGTCCTCCTCGCTTTCGAGGTTGACCAGGTGGTGGCCGGCGCGCAGCAGGGCGAGCATCTGCTCGCCGGGGCGCGGGCACTGGTTGCGGTCGAAGGCGAGGCCGGTGACGGCGTCGTCCCAGCTCTTGACCTCGGAGGCCTCGACGAGGAGGTGGTCGAAGAGGTGGGTGTCGTCGTCCTCGCGCTCCTCGTTGAGCTGCTCGACGACGACGGTGATGTTGCCGAAGCGGATGATGTCCTGGGAGCGGACGGGCCATTCGCCGGGTCCGATGCGGTTGCCGTTGAGGAAGGTGCCGTTGGTGCTGCCCAGGTCGCGGACGCGCCAGCCGCTGCCGGTGGAGCGGACCTCGGCGTGCCTCCGGCTGACGGAGGAGTCCTCGATGACGACTTCGAGGGTGGCCAGGCGCCCGGCGCGCAGCAGCGAGTCGGATTCCCAGCTCTTGTTCCCGACTTCGCCGTTGATGCCGCGCAAGCGAATTCGCCGCTTCACGTCGCAACTCCTGTTACGGTTCCGGTCCTTCAATGCTTCGACGCGGGAAGTCCGAGCGTGAAAAAGGGCGGCCCGGAAGGGAGGACGGAATACACAGTCAGCATAGCTTGCGATTCTATCGGATGCGAATTCCGCTTCTCCTTCCGACGGAAAAACCGGAATGTTGACTTCCGACGGCGACTCGGCGATGCGAACCGGCGATTTTCCAGCGAATCACCGCGGCAGCCCGTGGGCCACGCGACGGCCGCCCGGGCTGCGACGCCAGCGCGCGGCCCAGCTGTCGCAGAAACGCCGCCGAGCTGCGCCCTTGCTGCTTGCGGGATTCTCAGGATTCGTATATCTTTTTCCTGGTTCCCCTTCTTGGTCCCGACAGGGAGCGCCCATGCCTCGTGAAGACCGCACCATCGAGCAGCAGTCCGTGTCGCACGAGTCCGTCGTTTCCTCCGTGGAGGAGACCGCCGGGCAGCCGGGCACCACCGCCAGCGACGACCGGCCACCGTTCGCACCGCCGACCACGCCGGGCGACCTCGGCCGGCTCGGCAAGTACCGCATCGTCAAGGAACTCGGGCGCGGCGGCATGGGGGCGGTCTACCTCGCCCACGACGAACGGCTGCGCCGCAAGGTCGCGTTCAAGGTGATGCTGCCCAAGTTCGCCGCCGACGCCGAGGCGAAGAGCCGCTTCCTGCGCGAAGCCCGCGCCGCCGCCCAGATCAGCAGCGACCATGTCGTCAGCATCCATGAAGCCGAGGAGATCGACGGCGTCCCGTACATCGCCTTGCAATACCTGCAAGGCATGGCCCTCGACGAGTTCCTGAAGACCAAAGGCCCTCTCGCCCCGGCGCAGATCGTGCGCATCGGCCGCGAAGCCGCTCTCGGCCTTGCCGCGGCGCACCAGCTCGGCCTGGTCCACCGCGACATCAAGCCGAGCAACCTCTGGCTCGAAGCCCCTAACGGCCGGGTCAAGATCCTCGACTTCGGCCTGGCCAAATCGGTCGAAGGCGACGCCTCGGTCGATCTCACCGGCTCCGGCGTGCTGGTCGGCACGCCGGTCTACTTGGCGCCCGAGCAGGCGCGCGGCGAGAAGGTCGACGGCCGCACCGATTTGTACAGCCTGGGCGGCGTGCTCTATCGGCTCTGCACGGGCAACCTGCCGGTGAAGGGAGCGACGCCGATGGCGGTGCTGACCTCGCTCGCCATCGACACGCCGACGCCGATCCGCGAAGTGAACCCGTCGATCCCCGAAGCGCTGGCGGCGATCACGCACCAGCTGCTGGCGAAGAAAGCCGACCAGCGCCCCGCGACCGCGAAGGATTTGGCCGCCCGGCTGATGCAGATCACGAAGGAGCTGACGGCGCCCGCCCTCCTCGCCGCCGTCCCGGTGTCGACGCAGCCGCTGCAGCCCCTGCCCGCGCCGGCGTCGAACCCGTTCGCGGAACTGACGCAAGCCGAACCGAGCGCCCTGGTGCAGCACCGCACCGCGACGCTGCGGGTCGAGCCGTTGCCGGACGTGCCCGGCCCCCAGGACCAGCCCGGCCCCGTTCCCCGCTCCTGGCTCGTCGCTGGCGGGCTGGCGCTGCTGGCGCTGATCCTCGTCGCCGGCGGCATCGTCATCACCATCCGCAACAAGGACGGCACGGACACGAAGATCATGGCGCCGCAAGGCGCGAAGGTCGAGGTCGAGCAGGACGGCAAGAAGACGGAGTTCGGCCCCAAATGGGACCCGAAGAAAGACCCGGGCAAAACCCCCGCCGCCGCCAGCGACGACGACCCCGACCGCAAAGCCGCCAAGTACATCCTGTCGGTCGCCGGCACGGTGCGCGTCAACGACGAGGAACGCGACCTCCGAGACCCCGCCGATCTGCCCGCCGAACCTTTCCGGCTCACCCATGTCTACGCGATCCGCAACCGTCACCTGAGCGACGCGGGGATGGCTTGCTTCAAGGGCTGCAGGCATCTCAAGTTCCTTGACCTGTGGGAAGCGGGCGTGGGCGACGCGGGGCTCGCGAACTTCGCGGGCTGCACCAGCCTGACCAAGCTGCTCCTGGGCCACACCAAAGTGGGCGACGCGGGCCTGGCCCACTTCAAGGACTGCAAAAACCTGGCGCTCCTCCATCTGGCGGGAACCAGCGTGGGCGACGCGGGTCTGGCCCACTTCGCGGGATGCAGCAGCCTCACCGATCTGAGCCTGTTCCAAACGAAGGTCACCGGAGCCGGCCTGGCCCCTTTCAGGAACTGCGCCCGGCTGGCAACGCTCGACCTGGTCGGCACGAAGGTGACCGACGCCGGGCTGGCGTACTTCAAGGACTGCTACCATCTGACCGTCCTCGCCCTCGACGACACCGCGATCGGCGACACCGGACTTTCCTACCTCAAGGACTGCAGGAGCCTGACCTGTCTCGGCCTCCGAAGCACGAAGGTGACCGACGCCGGGCTGGCCCACCTCAAGGACAACAGGAACCTGACCCAGATCAACCTGTTCCTGACCAACGTCGGCGACGAAGGGCTGAGCCACTTCAAGGACTGCAGGAGCCTGGTGCTGCTCAACCTGTCCGGCACCCGGGTGACCGACAAGAGCCTGGCGCACTTCCAGGGCGCCAAAGACCTCACGTTCCTCAACCTGTCCGGCACCAAGGCGACCGACGCCGGGCTGGCCAACTTCAAGGACTGCAGGAACCTGGCGACGCTCTGGCTCAACGACCTCCGCTTGACGGAGGCGGGGCTTGCCCCCTTCGCGGACTGCGTGAACCTGGCCAATCTCGCCCTGGTCAACACGAACATCACGGACAAGGACGACCGACGCGGGCGTGGCCCCCTTCAAGGATTGCAGGGACCTGGCGCATCTGCACCTTTGGAACACCAAGGTCACCGCCGACGGCGTCCGCAAGCTGCACGCGGCGCTGCCGAAGTGCCGGATCGAGAGCGACCACGGCACGTTCGGGCCGAAGTGAGGCGGTTCTTGAGGCGGGAGCCGTGATTGGGGCAGGCAATCGGGATAGAATGGCTCGTGAGGCGTCTAAGAGCCTATCCGCTTAACCCCCGCCAGATGCCGTAACTCCAGGCAAATTCGGGAGTTGCCGGAGTAAAGCGGATAGGCTCTAAGGCAAAGGGAGGCTCGATCATGTCGTTCACCGGCCACATTCAAAACGGTTTGGTAGTCTTCGATACGCCGGTGTCTCTGCCGGATGGAACCGCGGTGGAAATTTTGGTGCTTACGGAACCCAGGCCGACGACGCATTTCGAGCGGCTCAAGGAGATCATCGGCGCGGCGGAGGGGTTGCCGGAGGACTTTGCGGACAACCACGATCACTACATCCACGGAACGCCGAAGCAATGACCCCGGTTTTCGCAGACACCTATTATTTCGCAGCCCTGATCAACCCGAAGGATCGGGCCCATGGGCGCGCGGCGGCCTATGCCAACGGTGCGACGAGTCCACTGGTCACTACGGCCTGGGTAGTCACGGAACTTGCCGATGGTCTGTGCAAGGCAGGGACACGGACGATATTTTCCCGCTTGTTGGCGCTCCTTCAGTCGGATCCCAAGACGACCATTGTGCCTGCCGACCAGTCCTTGATGGATCGTGGGCTGGCGCTTTACGCTGCCCGACCAGACAAAGACTGGTCGCTGACCGATTGCATTTCATTCGTCGTGATGCAGGAGCACAAGTTCACGGAGGCGCTGACCGGAGATCACCACTTCGAGCAGGCCGGTTTCGTGGCGCTGTTGAAGTAGGCTGTGAATCGCAATCTGCCACACTGGCTTCGAGCAGCGGCAGGCAAGCGCTGCCGAAGTGCCGGATCGTGAGCGACCACGGCACGTTCGGGCTGAAGTAGGCGGCATCCGCGATGTCGGGTAGAATGGCGAGTGGTTGATTCTTTTCCCCGCAGGAGTCGCGAACATGCCCACGCTGGTCATCGACAACATTCCGGCGTCGATCTTCGAGCGGATTCAGCGTTTCGCCAAGACGCAGCAGCGCACGCCGGCCGACACGGTCCTTGAAGTGCTGGAGAACGCCTTCCGAGCGCCGCCGCTCTCCGAGGGGCCGTTGCCGCAGGAGCCGTTCCTGACGGAGGAGATCTGCGCGCCGTGCGACATCCCGTGGCCGAAAGGAGAGCGCGTGGTGCCGATCGAGATCACGAACTATCTTCCTGAACCGCATGACATTCCCGACGAGGAGTAGCCCGATCCTCCGAAGCTGATCGCGAGTGAGAACGCGGTGCGTCGTTGAACATGGCGTCACGAAGGGGGCCGTTTTCGCCCTGAAAGGGCGTTTCCGCCAGCCCAGGCCGCAGGCCTGGGAACCAGAACCCGCGCGAGGATGAAGGCCCTGAAGGGGCCGTTCCCCGTTGTGCGGCGCGGGGCGCGGAAATGGCCCCTTCAGGGCCACGCATCGCCGACGGTTGGCACTCCCAGGCCTTTCGGCCTGGGCTGACGGAAACGCCCTTT
>JAYSSW010001043.1:0-12101 GCA_043720335.1 Planctomycetia bacterium | reverse complement strand
CCAGGGCAGCAGCCCTGGGCTTTCGGCGTGATCTTCTTTCTGACGTGGCAGCCCGCCCACAACCGACTTTGCTTTTCGCGGAAAAATCCTGCATAATTGTCTTGTGTTCGGCCGAGAGTCCCGGCGATACTCCTTCCAAAGCTCTCAAAACCTTCAGGTTCCGCCCCGCCTCTTCCCGCCTGTTTTCCGGGCCGTCTCCAAGGTCCGGTGCTCCTCACGGAGGAATCTCGGAATGCGATCCGCATCCCAATTTTGTTTGACCATCGCGCTCGCCGTTGCGGGCGTGTTTTTCGCTGCGCGCCCCGCCTCGGCGTCCGTCGATCTGCCCGGCGGCAAGACGCTCGACAAGGTCGATTTCGAGCGCCACGTCATGGGCCTGTTCGGCCGCATGGGCTGCAACTCCGGGTCGTGCCACGGCTCGTTCCAGGGCAAAGGCGGCTTCCGCCTGTCGCTGTTCGGCTACGAACCCGCCAAGGACTTCGCCGCCGTCACGCGCGACAGCCTCGGACGCCGCGTCAACGCCGCCGACCCCGACAACAGCCTGCTCCTTCTCAAAGCCATCGGCGCCGTCGAACACGGCGGCGGCGCCCGCTTCTCCAAAGGCTCGTGGCAGTACCAGATCTTCCGCGAATGGATCGTCGGCGGCGCCCGCTCCACCGCCGGGTCCGGCGACATCAAACAGGTCGTCGTCACCCCCGGCGAACTGTCGTTCGGCAAGCCCGCCCAAACCAAGCAGCTGACCGTCGTCGCGAAATTCGCCGACGGCGCCGACTCCGACATCACCCCCTTCTGCGATTTCCGCGTCAACGACGACGCCGTCGCCGACGTGTCCAACCTCGGCGTCGCCAAGAGCCTGAAAGCCGGCAGCACCGCCATCGTCGTCTCGTACCGGGGCACGGTCATCCCGGTCCCCGTGCTGGTGCCGATGGAGCTGCCCGTCGGCTTCGCCTACCCCAAGACGCCGGAAGCCAACTACCTCGACCGCGAGGTCTTCGCCCGGCTCCGCAAGCTGAACATGGCCCCGTCCGACCTGTGCAGCGACGAGGAGTTCCTCCGCCGCGTCACCATCGACACGATCGGCACGCTGCCGTCGCCCGCCGACCTGCGCGCTTTCCTCGCCGACAAGTCGGCCGACAAACGGACCAGGAAGATCGACGAGCTGCTGGCCCATCCGCTGCACGCGGCGCTGTGGGCGACCAAGCTCAGCGACATCACCGGCAACGACACCGCCTCGCTGGAGAACCCGCCAGCATTGAAAGCCAAACGCAGCCAGATGTGGCACGATTGGCTCCGCAAACGCATCCAGGACAACCGCCCCTACGACGAGATCGTGCGCGGCATCCTCACCGCCACCAGCCGCGATGGCAAATCGCCCGACGAGTGGGTCGAAGGAGTCCGCAAGCTCGACGAGCAGATGACCGCCGGCTTCGAGAACAACTACGCCGACCGCGACACGCTCGACCTCTACTGGCGCCGGCAGGCCCAGGTTCCCGTCGAGCAGTGGGGCGAACGCACCGCCGCCGCCTTCCTCGGCGTCCGCGTCGAATGCGCCCAATGCCACAAGCACCCGTTCGACCGCTGGACCCAGGCCGAGTACCGCGCCTACGCCAACCTGTTCGGCAACGTCGCCGTCGGCATCTCCCCCGACGCCAAGAAGGTGATCGACGCCGTCAACGTCGAACGCAAGGCGACCGCCCCCAAGAACGCCAACCAGCTCAATCTCATCAAGGAAGTCTTCCTCGCCGGCACCGCCAAGAACCTGACCCACCCCGACACCGGCGCCCTGCTGCGTGCCAAAGCCCTCGGCGGCCCCGAGATCCCCTTCGAGAAGGGCAAGGACATGCGCGTCGCCCTCTTCGAGTGGATGCGCGGCCCCGACAACCCGTTCTTCGCCCGCGCCTTCGTCAACCGCGTCTGGGGACACTACTTCGGCGTCGGCATCGTCCATCCCGTCGACGACTTCTCGCTCGGCAACCCGCCCTCCAACGAGCAGCTCCTCGACGCGCTCGCCAAGGACTTCCTCGAACACAAGTTCGACATCCGCCACATCGAGCGCGCCGTGCTGATGAGCCGAACTTATCAGCTCAGCTCGAAGGCGAACGCGACCAACCGGCTCGACAAGATCAACTACGCCCGCTCGTACATCCGCCCGATGATGGCCGAGGCGGTGGTCGATGTGCTGAACACCGCGCTGGGGACGACCGAGAAGTTCGGCCCCGAAGTGAAGGCCGGCGCGAAGGCGGTCGAGGTCGGCGCCAGCCAGTTGGCGAACCCGGCGCTGTCGTACGCCTTCCGCATCTTCGGCCGTCCGCCCCGCACGTCGGCCTGCGACTGCGAACGGGCGATGGAGCCGGCCCTGCCGCAGAAGCTGTTCCTGATGACGGATAAAACGCTGCTCGACAAGTTCAACGACCCGAAGGGGCGCGTGCAGTCGCTGGTGGCCAGCAAGATGAGCGACGACGACGCGCTGGACGAGCTGTTCCTGGCGACGCTGTCGCGGCTGCCGACCGAGCGCGACCGCAAGAACTTCCACGACTATCGCCGCGCGTCGCCGACCCGCCGCGAGGCGTTCTTCGACACGATGTGGGCGCTCATCAACACCCGCGAGTTCATTTTGAACCATTGACGACCCTCAAGCCCCAGGGCGCAGCGAAGCGTAGCCCTGGGGGTTTGGACCCCGCCGCCTAGCGGCAGCGGGCTTGATGAATCGAACGAACCGCCGAATCTTCCTCCTACCGCCTCCAAGGGACACGCCATCATGGCCAACCGCATCACGACCGATTGTGAAGGGTTCTCGCGGCGCGACATGCTCAAGATCGGCTCGGCCGGTCTCCTGGGCCTGAGCCTGCCGCAGCTGCTGAAGCTCGAAGCGCGGGCGAGCGAAACCGCCCCCCGCCGCCCCGGACAGCGGGCGACCTCCGTCATCATGGTGTGGCTCGCCGGCGGGCCCGCCACCATCGACATGTGGGACCTCAAGCCGAACGCCCCCGAAGGGATCCGCGGCGACTTCCGCCCGATCGACACAACCGCTCCCGGCGTGCAGATCAGCGAGCACCTGCCGCGCATGGCCCGTGTCATGGACAAGGCGACCGTCGTCCGCTCGCTGGCCCACACGATCCCGTCGCACGGCCCCGCCACCGTCTTCATGACGACCGGCAACAAGCCGACCCAGGCCCTGCAGTACCCCTCGCTCGGCTCGCTCGTCACGCGGCTCCTCCCCGCCGCCCAGGGCGTCCCCCCCTACGTCACCTTCAGCGAGCTGCGCAACGGCTCGGCGGGCATGGCGGGCTACCTCGGCACCGCCTACAACCCGTTCATGGTCGAAGGCGCCCCCGCAGCGGCAGGTCGCGGAGCCGCCGCCAACAGCCTGCGCGTCCGCGGCATCACCCTGCCGACCGGCTTCACCCTCGAACAGCTCGAGAACCGCGACCGCCTGCTCCGCCAGTTCGACAGCGGCTTCGACGCCGTGGACCGCAGCACTGACGTGGTTGACGGCCTCGACGCCTTCCACCGCCAGGCCCTCGACATCCTCCGCTCCGACCGCACCCGCAACGCGTTCAATCTGGCCCAGGAGTCGGAAGCGTTGCGTGCCCGCTACGGCGCCAGCCCGTTCGGCCAGGGCGCCCTCGCCGCCCGCCGCCTCATCGAAGCCGGCGTCCGCTTCACCACGATCAGCATGGGGGGCTGGGACACGCACGGCCAGAACTTCCAGAACCTGCGCACCCGCCTCTTGCCCCAGCTCGACCAGACGCTGTCGGCCCTGATCGCCGACCTCGACGACCGCGGCATGCTCGACAGCACGATCGTCTACTGCGCCGGCGAGTTCAACCGCACGCCGCGCATCAACCCGAACGCCGGCCGCGACCACTGGGCGCGGTCGATGGCGGTGGTGCTCGCGGGCGGCGGAATCCGCCGGGGCTACGCGCACGGCACGACCGACGGCCAGGGCATGGCCCCCGCGACCGACCCTTGCACGCCGGACGACGTGGCGTCGACGATCTTCCAGCAGCTCGGCATCGACCCGCACGCCGAACTGCAGACGCCGACCGGCCGCCCCGTCCAGCTCTTCCGCGAAGGCCGCGTCCTGCCCCGCCTGCTGGCGTAGGGCTTGACCACTGACGAACCCTGAGCGCAAGCGAGGGGATCGCAGGACGACGCGCGGAACGAGAATTCTCGCCCGCGCTGCTCCCTGCGATCCCCTCGCTCGCGCTCAGGGTTCGTTCGTTCTGGCATTCCTGGCGGAGCCAGGAACGAGAGTTCTTTCAGCAATTCATCTTTGCAAATCAAGGCTACCAATGCCCGACATTGTTTACGTGCTGACGAACGAAGCCATGCCTGGCCTCATCAAGATCGGACTCACCAGCGACAGTGTTGAAGCAAGACTGACGAACTTGAGTGCGCACACCGGCGTGCCACTGCCATTTGAATGTTATTTTGCTGCTGAAGTGAATGATGGAGCGAGGATTGAGAAAACGCTCCACCAGCTTTTTTCGGAATCACGCATCAATCCGCGACGAGAGTTCTTTCGCCTTGATCCCGAGAAAGTCGTTCTGGCCATCAGCATTGGCGAGTTCAGGGAAGTCACGTCGGGCGATGCAGTAGTTGAACCTGAAGAAAAGGAAGCACTGGAAAAAGTAAAGGCCCGCCGGCCCAGGATTCGGCTGGAAGCAATCGGCGTCAAAGCTGGAGACGTTTTGACCTTCTCTCGCGATGAATCTATCCGCGCGATTGTCGCTGACGACGGCAAGGTGATGTTTGAAGGCGAAAAGCTCAGTTTGTCAGCCGCTGCCCTCAAAGCGCTTCATCGCTTAGGGTACAAAACCCCAGCTGCGAGCGGTTCCGAGCATTGGATGTTCGACGGTGAACTGTTGGACGAACGGCGGCGACGGTTGGAGGCGGAACAGTTCGACCAATCGGGCGTTTCTGGACCTGAATAGCCTATTTGGAACACCGCGAATTGCACCTCGTTCCCGGCTCCGCCGGGAATGCGGCGGTCTGAGGCTCTGCCTCGAATCCCATGCGTCGACGTGGCGCCATGTCAGTGCGTCGTCCGCGAGGCAGAGTCTCGAAAGGCGGCATTCCCGGCGGAGGCGGGAACGAGGAGGAAGATGGTTCAGATCGCCAGCAACATGCGCAGGACCAATTCGACTTCCTCCATTGTCTCCGACGAGATCGTTCCCCAGCAGCCTTTTCCAAGGCGAAGCTTGCTGATGGTCCGGAGCTGGTCGCAGAGGAGGATGCTCGGAGTTTTCAGCCCGCCTTCGGGCGGATCGACGCGGATGTGGGCCGGGATGTTCTTTGACTTGGCCACTTTCGAGGTCAGCGGAACCGCGATCACCAGGCCTGACAAGCCGGAGTTGAAAGCGTCGTCGCTCACGATCAGGATGGGACGTTGGCCGGACTGCTCGTGCCCGTTCCCAATTCCAAGATCGGCGAGCCAAATTTCTCCACGAATTGGATCGGCCATTGTCTTGCCTCCCTGACTCCATTCGCAATGTGGCCTGCATGTTGATGGGCAGCGTTGTCAAGGATGAGCGGAGCGGCCGTCCTCGGACCAGTTTTCGTCCGCATCGAGGCCGTCCAGCGAGGCGGCGTCCCATTGCTGGCGCTCGGCCAGGTGCTGCGCCCATGCTTCCGGGTCGGCGCGCAGTTCGGCGTAGCCGGCGTTCATCTGGTCGAAGAACAGCTTGCGTCGGTAGGCTTCCAGCGCCTTGTCGAGAACCTCCGCCATCGATTGGCCGGTCTGCTCGGCAAGCTCCTGGAGCATCCGGTGCGATGCGTCGTTGATGCCAACCGTCGATGCGGACATGGATTCCCCTCCTTTGTCTGCTTCCAAGTATACCCGTCGTGCTGCCCATGTTGAAAGGGCCGATTCGTCTTCGATCACGGTCGGCTGCACTTTCGTTTTCGGGCGATGCTGCTACAACAAGGACGCGGATCGACGAGTCCAACGTGCAATCCATGAATCGGCTCGCCTCTGTCCTTCATCCCCTGGATCTTCCCGCCTATGAACGACTTCACGCGGCCCGGCAGGCACATGCGGTTCCTGACGCAGAGCGGGCGGAACCGGCGCTGCCACGTGCAGGTGCCGGCCGGCTGCGATCCGCGCGTCGCGGTCCCCGTTGTCGTCGTGCTGCACGGCGCCGGCAGCAGCGGGGCCAACTGCCTCGACCGCCACCACTGGGGCGAATGGGCCGAGAAGGCCAACTTCCTCGCGGTCGCCCCCGAGGGCTGGCCCAGCGCCCCCGACGCGATGATGGACTTCGCCAACAACCCGCGCGTCTGGAACGCCGGCCAGTTCCCGCCCGGCCATCCGCGCACGCGCATCGACGACGTCGCGTTCCTGCGCCGCCTGCTCGACGACCTCAGCGAGATGTTCACGCTCGACCTCGACCGCGTGTATTTGGTTGGCCATTCCAACGGCGGCGGCATGGCGCTGCGCACCGCAGCCGAGGCGAGCCACCTGTGGGCGGCGGTCGCCGTGGTCGCCAGCCCGTGGTGGCTGGAGTCGCCCGTCGTGGCCAGGCCGATGCCGACGCTGTACGTCTCCGGGATGAACGACCCCTTGGTGCCCCTCAACGGCGGGCTGGTGCAGACGCCGTGGGGACCGCCCCAGCAGCGCGCGCCAGTGCAGGTCACGCTCGATTCCTGGGCCGACGCGCTCGGCTGCCCGCGCAGTTTTCAAGCGGAAGAAGTTGACGGCGTGCGGACGCTGCGCTACGAGCCGGGCCGCAACGGCGCCACGCTCACGGCGCAGCTCATCGAAGGGCAGGGGCACGGCTGGCCCGGCGGCCTGACCGAACCCGGCATGCCGGCCGAGTTCCTCGGCCCCCGCACCGACCGCTACCACGCCACGTCGAGAATCTGGGACTTCTTCCAGCAGCACCGCCGGCGATAGCCGCATACAGCCCCCGGCTTGCCGGGGGTGCGGTGCAAAGTCGATCAGGATTCATCGAACAGGCGTGGGATGGCGCTTCACCCCCGGCAAGCCGGGGGCTATATGGCCGTCACGTCCCTTCGGGCGGGCGCTGCTTGCAAATGTGGCCGAACTTCCCCGCCAGCGAGAGTGTCCATGTTCCGCGTCCCTTTGGCAAGGGGCGGCGGCGGAACCCACGGAGGACGACGATGGCTGCGTTGAACCCGAATCTGCCCGGCGACCATGCCGACCGCATGGCTCGCGTCAAGCTCGCGCTCGAAGGCGTGTGGATCGGCGACTCGTTCGGCGAGTGCTTCTTCCGCATCGACATCGACCATGCCGTCGCGCATCGCCGCGTCCCGCCGGCGCCGTGGCGGCACACCGACGACACCGAGATGGCGCTGGCCATCGCCGAGGTGCTGCAGCGGCACGGACGCATCGACCGCGACGACCTGGCGGCCACCTTCGCCGCCCGCTACGGGCGGGACCGTTCGCGCGGCTACGGCGCCGGCGCGCACCAGCTTTTGACCGCGATCTGCCTGGGAGGACGCTGGAGCGATCTCGCTCCCGCGATGTTCGGCGGCATGGGGTCGATGGGGAACGGCTCGGCGATGCGCGTCGCGCCGGTCGGGGCGTACTTCGCCGACGACTACGCCGCCGTCGCGCGCGAGGCGGCCGCCAGCGCGGAGGTGACGCACTTCAACGACGACGGCCGTTGCGGCGCCATCGCCGCGGCGCTGGCGGCGGCGTGGCATTGGCGCGTCGCCCAGGGGACCGAGGATCCCGCCGCCTATTGGCCGACGATCCTCGCGCATCTGCCGCCGTGCGTGACGCGCGAAGGGATCCTCATCGCGTCGTCGCTGGACGACGACTTCTCGATCGTGTCGGCGGCGCGCGTGCTGGGCAACGGCAGCCGCATCATCTGCCCCGACACGGTGCCGATGTGCCTGTGGCTCGCCCACCGCTTCCGCGAGAGTTTTGAAGAGGCGCTTTGGGCGACGGTGTCGATCGGCGGCGACATCGACACGAACGCCGCCATCGTCGGAGGCATCGTCGCGATGGGGCACAGTTCCGCCGCCGTCCCCGCCGCGTGGAAGGCCGCGTTGCGTGACGAATGGGACGACGCCCCGGAATGGGGGCTGTCGTAGAACAACAGGGCAGGGGGGCCGAGTGGTGCTCCCTTTCCTCCCACATCACGGAGTCGCGTCATGGCCAAGCATGCTCCCCGTTTTTTGCAGATCGTCAACGAGGCCCGGGCGCGCGTCCGCGAGACGACGGTCGACGCCGTGAAGGCGATGCTCGACCGGGGCGAGAAGTTCCTCCTCGTCGACGTGCGCGAGGAGAGCGAATGGGCCAAGGATCATCTGCCCGGCGCGGTCCACCTCGGCAAAGGGGTGATCGAGCGCGACGTCGAGCAGGCGGTCCCCGACACCGACGCCCCCCTGGTGCTGTACTGCGGCGGCGGCTTCCGCTCCGCCCTCGCCGCCGACAACCTCCAGAAGATGGGCTACACCAACGTCCTGTCGATGGACGGCGGCGTGCGCGGCTGGCGCGAGAAGGGCTACCCGTTCGTGTCGTGAGACGGGGCGCCGTTCGCCTGAACGTGAACATGGGACGAATCGCCGAATCGCGCACGCGCGGCGATTCTCGTTGACACGTCGCGCCGCCGACGGAACAATACAAGCCTCTCTCCCAACCGTCAGCGGATTCGCTGCGCATCCTTGCCCCTTCTTGCGAGGCCCACGCATGGCCAGTTTGAAGATCTCGTGTCCCCACTGCGACCAAACGGTGAAGGTCGCGGAGTCCGCCGAGGGGAAGAAAATCCGCTGTCCGAACTGCGACAAGCCGTTCATCGCCCAGGTGCAGGACGACGACGCCCCGTCGGCGAAGCGGTCGCCGAAGCAGGCGAAGTCGAAGAGCGCCGACGCGGACGACGACCGGCCGCGCCGCAAGCCGACGCGCGACGACGACGATGATTCGGAGGACGACCGGCCGCGCAGGAAGAAATCGACGCGCGCGGATGACGACAACGATCCGGACGACGACCGACCCCGCAAGAAGAAGAGCAAGCCCGGCATGAGTCCCATGCTGATGGGGCTGCTCGGCGTGCTGGGGCTGGTCGCGGTCGTGGCCGGCGTCGTGTTCGGCTACCCGGCGCTGACGCGCGGGCCGGAGATCGCGAAAGGCCCGCCGCCGCAGCAGTTCCCGCCCGGCATGCCGCCGGGGATGCAGCCTCCCCCGTTCAACGGCGGCGGCAACGGCAACGGCGGCGGCGGCGACGAGAACCCGCCGCTGCCCAAGAACCCCGAGGTGATCCCCGCGCGGTTCAACATCCAGCTGCCCCCCGCGCATCTGAGGCCGCTGCTCGTCACCGATCCGGGCGGGCACACCAGCACCGTGCAGAAGGTGCTGGTCACGCCGGACAAGACCCAGGTCGTCACCGTGTCGATGGACAAGACGGTGCGGATCTGGGACATCGCCTCGGGCGAGACCGTCCGCACCCTGCGCCTGCCGATGGGCGTGGGCAACGAAGGCTCCCTCCTCGCCTGCGCCATCACCAGCGACGGCAAGCGCCTCGCCGTCGGCGGCTTCCCGCTCGGCCTGGGCAAGCACGGCTTCCCCATCCACATCATCTCCCTCGAATCGGGCGAGATCGAGAAGTCCCTCCGAGGCCACACCAACACCATCCTCGACCTCGCCTTCACCAAGGACGGCAGGCACCTCGTCTCCGGCAGCGGCGACACCACCGCCATCCTGTTCGACGTGGCCACCGGCCAACCGCTCAAGGTCATGAGGGCGCACCGAGGCCCGGTCCGCTCCATCGTTCTTTCTCCCGACGAGAAACGCCTCGCCACCCTGTCGACGGCGGACAACACCGTCCGCCTGTGGACGCTGCCCGACGGTGCCCCCGTCGGCGTGCTCGACAAGTTCCCCGAGCAGGTCTTCTCGGTCGCCTGGAATCCCGTGACGTCCGAGATCGCCACCGGCGGCGACGACGGCACGCTGCACATTTGAACGGGGGAAGGGAAGCCCGTCAAGATCTTCAAGCTCGACCCCAAGGACCGCATCCAGTCGTCCAACCTCCACTACACCGCCGACGGCAAGGAACTGGTCTACACCGGCGTCAGCTTCAGCGGCCGCGCCGGCGTCGTCAACGTCGCCGACGGAAAGGTCCGCTTCGCCTTCAAGAAGCACGACAACACCATCCAGCACGCCTCCGTCTCCCACGACCGACAATGGGTCGTCTCCACCGGCGGCGACAACCACGAGACCCTGCTCTGGAAGGTCGCCGACGGCGAGCTGCTCCAGACCTTCGCGGGCCGGGGCCGGTCGGTCTGGGGCGTCGGTTGGCGCCTCGACGGCAAGGTCTTCGCCTGGGGCGAAACCAACGGGGGCAGCACCCAGCTCGCCAGGACCAAGATCGAACGCGCCTTCGAGTGGCCCGAACTCGACTTCGCCCCCGTCCCCGCCGCCGACAACCTCGGCCGCGTCTCCCTCGGCCGCAACGGCTACGAGCTGCGCGTCGTCGACTTCTTCAAGATCGCCATCCTCAGGAACGGACAGCCCCACCACGTCTTCCAGTCCTCCGAGCCCGGCGACCGCATCTACAGCATGACGATCCTCAACGGCGACCGCGCGGTCATCGGCGGCTCGTTCGGCATGTACCTCGTCGACCTCGCGACCGGCCGCCAGCTCCGCCGCTACCGCGGGCACACTGGCCTCATCCTCGGCGTCAGCCCCACCCCCGACGGCCGCTTCTTCCTCACCGGCAGCATCGACCAGACGATCTGCCTGTGGGATCCCGACCGCGAAGACCCGCTCGTGTCGTTCTTCGCGGTCGGCAACGACTGGATCGCCTGGACCCCGGAGGGCTTCTACGCCTGCTCCCCCCAGGGCGAACGGCTCATCGGCTGGCTGACCAACAACGGCCCCGACCGCATGGCGAGCTACCATCCCGCCTCGCGCTTCCGCCGCTCGCTGTACCGCCCCGACGTGATCCGCCTCTTGTTCCAGGAACGCAACCTGGCCAAAGCCTTGCAGAAGGCGGCGGACGAGTGTCCCGAGAACGTCGCCAGCTCGCACGTCGGCCAGGTGCTGCCTCCCGACGTGGCGATCACCACCCCGAGCGCGCCGGCGGGGAACCTCGCCCAACAGGCGACCTACCAGGTGAAGGCCAAGGCGAGCAGCGTCGGCGAGCATCCCGTCGTCGCGCTGCGGCTGCTGGTGGACGGCCGGCCCTACAAGGGGGAGGAGGGCGTCCGCGCCTTCGAGAACCCGAAGGTCGGCGCGGTCGAAGCGTCCTGGGACGTCGATTTCCTGCCAGGCAAGCACGTGCTGCACGTGATGGCGGAGTCGTCGGTCAGCCGGGCGGTCTCCGACCCGGTCGAGGTGACGCGCGAGGGGGGCAAGGACGAGGAGCTGCCGAGCCTCTACCTGCTGGCCGCCGGCGTCTCCGAGTACGAGGGGGACATGAAGCTGAACTACGCCCACGCCGACGCCATCGCCATCGAGAAGGCGCTGCGGAAGCAGTCGAAGGGGGTTTTCAACAAGGTCGAGACGAAGCTGCTCACCGATGCCCAGGCGACGCGCAGCGGCATCGTGGATGGCCTGGGCTGGCTGAAGAAGTCGATGACGCCGCGCGACGTGGCGATCATCTTCCTCGCCGGGCACGGCTCGCGCGACCCGCGCGGCGAGTTCCACTTCATCCCGGTCGACGTCAACGTGCGGAACTTCGCCGGCTCGTGCGTGTCGGGCGACCTCCTCAAGCGCGCGGTCGGCAACCTGCCGGGCCGCGTCGTCGTCATGCTCGACGCCTGCCATTCCGGCGCCGCTTCCACGCCCGGACGCTCCGCCGTCGCCGACGACCTGGTCCGCGACCTGGTCGGCGAGGACTACGGCGTCGTCGTCATGTGCTCCTCGCAGGGGCGCGAGTACTCGATGGAAAGCTCGCAGGTCAAGCACGGCTTCTTCACCCTCAGCATCCTGGAGGGGCTGGCGGGCAAGGCCGACTTCAACCAGGACCGCTACGTCTACATCCACGAGGTCAGCAACTACGCCAACCAGCGGGTGAGGCAGATGAGCCAGGGGCAGCAGAACCCCGTCACCGGCCGCCCGCCGAACATCCGCCCGTTCCCGCTGGGCAAGCTGGAGTAGGGGATCACGCGCCAAGCCCCAGGATGAGCGA
>JAYSSW010001042.1:0-5684 GCA_043720335.1 Planctomycetia bacterium | reverse complement strand
GGCTACGACGGCAACGACTACTTCAACAACAACACCGGCCTGCGCACCTACGCCTGGGGCATGAACGGCAACGACACCCTCCTGGGCAGCTACAACGCCGACGTCCTCGACGGCGGCGCCGGCAGCGACCACCTCTACGGCTACGGCGGCAACGACACCCTCACCGCAGGCTACGACTACAGCTACAACTACATGGACGGCGGGACCGGCAACGACTCCCTCTACGGCGGCTGGGGCGTCGACCACATGTACGGCAACAGCGGCAACGACTACCTCGCCGCCAGCTGGGGCAACGACTACCTCTCCGGCGGCACCGGCACCGACTGGCTCTACGGCGAACAGGGCAACGACGTCCTCAACGGCGGCGACGACGGCGTCTCCGACTACATGGTCGGCGGAGCCGGCGCCGACTCCTTCCAGGTCGACTTCCTCTACGGCCGCTTCCGCCACAACCGCGACACCATGGCCGACTTCTCCACCTGGGCCGGCGACTCCACCTACAACGTCTAGCGATGACGTGACCGGGAGCAGCATCGGATGAGAAGGCCAGGCCTTCCCATCCGATTTTTCGTTTCAAGGCCGACGCGGACGAAGCGAAGGAAAGTTCCACCCGCCCGCCTGCGCTCGCTCTTCGCCTGAACGCGCGCCTTGGAGAATCGACGCGCAACGCAGCAGGGAGAGACGTGCGTTGTAAGTTGGTTCGACGAAGGAGGCCCACCAGCCGGGTCGCGGAAGCAGTCGCTCGTCTTTGCTTGTCACTTGTCGCAGGGCGCCAAGGTGTGCGTCGTCAGCTCGTAACCCGCTTCGCGGAGACCGTCGATCCAGGCCTGGTAGTCGCTCCAGGTCATCTCCGCCGGCGGCGTCTTGACCGGCGCGGGGCCGGCGAGGTTCACCAGGTAGACGCGGCCCTTCTCCAAGGGCATCTTCGGCGACAGCTCGCGGCCGAGGAAGACCGTCTTGCCGTCGAACGCCATCAGCAGCGCCGTCGCCGATTCACCGGGGCGGGGGACGGGCGGGGAAGGGCTGTCGCCCGCCAGCGGCAGGCTCACCCGCCCTTGCGGCGAGGTTCCGGGGAATCCGGCAGGCAGCGAGACCAGGTTCTTGGTGAGGACATGCCAGCAGAAGTAGCAGTGGTTGGTCGTTTCGCCGGGGAAGGCGTCGGGGTCGCGCGCGAGGATGTCGTCCTTGAGCGATGACAGGCCCTCGCGGAAGATCTTGCCGACGACCGGGTGCGCCCTCGCCTTCTGGATCACTTCCGCGACGGTGTCGTGGTAGATGTTGCCGACGGTGAGCTGGTCGAGGTCGGAGGCGAAGCCGCAGCACGGCTTCACCTCGCCGCGCGGGTTGACGATGAGCGCCTGGCCCGGCCCTTCGCAGTAGTCCTCGACGAACCAGGCGCCGTCCCAGGCCCCGCTCAGCTTTTCCGCTCGCTCAACGGGAGCGAGATGGTTCCAGTTCAGCGTCATGGTGAAATCAGGCGAAATCAGCAGGTAGCGCCCCATCATCTCGGACCATTCGACGAAGCCCCCCAGCTCCTTCGCCAGCGCATGCACCGGCTCAAGCCCCGTGTGCGTGTCGCGGCTGGCGTAGGCGAGCGACAGCACGTTGTCGCGCTGGAAGACCGAGCGGGCGACCCGGCAGAAGGTGAGCAGGTTGCGCGTGTGGACGCCGTGGAACTTGTCGATCCCCAGGCCGAGTTTGCCGGTGAAGCCAGCCTCGCACAACTCGCCGAGGACGGTGCGCAGGTGTGTTTCGTCCTTGAACCAGACGCCGTTGGTGACGATCTTGTCGAAGCGGAAGCCGAGCTGCGCCGCGCGGCGGGTGATGGCGATGACGAAGTCGGCGTAGAGGAACGGCTCGCCGCCGGTGAAGCCGAGCAGTTCGATGCCGTTGCGATGGGCGTCTTCGAGGAAGCGCAGGGCGGTCGGCAAATCGAGGCGGTCGGTCCACTCGATGGGGACGCAGCAATGGGTGCAGGTGAGGTTGCACTGGTAGGTGCCGGCGAACGACAGGTAGTTGGGCCGAAACGTGCGGGTGCGGCGTTTGACCGGCCTGCCGACGCCGCGATCTGTGCTGGCCATGCGATCACCGCCTGATTCTGGCAAAATGTTCCGATTGTGCTTGCAATTCCGGCAGGGTGCGTTCCAATACGCTTCTCACATCCTACACCGACGATCCCGCAACCTGAGGCAACCCCATGAGAAGGATCTTGGAAGTGGGCCTGATTCTGTCGTTCCTGGCGAGCATGCTGGCCCCCGTGGCCGCTTCGGAAGCCCCGTCTTCGATTGTGCCGCAGCAAGTCGTCGTGGCGGTGGAAGTCGAAGTGCAGGAGTAGCGAAACGTCGACTTTCGCTTGTTCCGTTTCAGGCGAACGGCCTGGGTGAGCGGGCTGGTGGAAATTTGCAGCGGTTGAGATTTCCACCAGCCCGCTTACGCAGGCCGTTCGCCGGGTGATGGCTCAATCAGCAAGCCAAGACTTGGGTCTGCCCAGCGCTTTGCGAAGCGTCTCACTTTTCGCTGCCGGGCTTGGTGTCGGCCAGCAGGTACAACATCGTGTCGGTTCGGAGGAGAAGTCCGCCTCCGCCCGCTGCGGGGGTCGCCTGGATCTTGCCCTTGATCTGGTTCTTCCCCAGCGGTTCATACTTGTCCGCTGCTTTGAACAGCACGGTCGAACCGTCGTCGGCGAACACGTAGACGGTGCTGCCATGCACCAGCGGCGAAGCGGAGAACTCGCCGTCCAGCCGTTCGCTCCATTTCGGCTGCCCGGTCTTGGCGTCCAAGCAGGTCAGCACGCCCTTGTCGGAAATCATGAAAAGCAGGCTGCCGACGACCAGCGGGGAGGTGATGGCCGGCACCCCCTTCTTGGTCCGCCAAACGACGTGGGTGGAGGTCACATCCCCCTTGCCGTCGGGGCGAATCGCCATCAGTTCGTGAGCGAAATAGCCCGTGGACATGTAGACCAGCCCGTTGGCGAAAACGGGTCTTGGGACGATGGAGAAACCGGTGTAGTTGATCCGCCAAAGTTCCTCGCCCGTGTCGGGGTTGTAACTGTAGACGCGATTGGCGCCGGGGATCACCACCTGGTCCTGCTTGCCGTCGTTGAACACCAGCGCCGACGAGAAAGCGCGGCGTTGGTCCGGAGGGAGCTTGGCCGCAGCGGTGCGGTCGGTCTTCCAGACTTCCTTCCCGGTGGCGGCGTCCAAGGCGACCGCGAATTGCAGGTCGGACCCGTCGCAGGCGAGGATGATCCGGTCCTTGTAGGGCACGGGCGAGCTGGCGGCGCCGGTCTCGTACTTCACCTTGAGCGAGTCGTTGCGCCACGCCACGCTGCCGGTGCGGGCATCGATGCAGCCGACCCCGTCGGTCCCGAACGACGCGATGACATGGTTGCCGACCACAGCCGGGGTCGGCGACGCGGGCGTGTTGCGGGCGTGCAGCGGGGGCAGTTTGGCGACGGCGAACAACTCGATGTCGTGCTTGATCTCGCCCGACTTCAAGTCCACCCCGACGAGCCGAAGGCTGGCTCCTCCCGCTTTGGTGGCAACGGAGGTGCTCATCCATGCCTTGCCGAGCGCGACCACCGGCGACGACCAGGCCTTGCCCGGAATGGCCGTTTTCCAGGCGACGTTCTGTTCGTTGCTCCATGCGGAGGGGATCTTGCCCTGGATGTGGCCCAACCCGCCCGGCCCGCGGAACTGGGACCAAGCCGACGAATCGTCGCCCGGCTCGCCTGCGAAGGCCGTCGCCGCGATCAACAGCAGCCCCGTACTCATAAGACTGGCCTTCATGGTGCCTCTTTTCTTTGCGGATCCAAGATCAATGGCTTACGCGGGCCGCTTCGCCTTCGGCTGTTGTTGCGTCAGGCAGTGCAGCGTGCCGAGGCCCCACACCAGATCCACCGCGTGGATGCCGACCACCTGCCGCTTCGGCAACAGGTCGGCCAGCACGCCGAGCGCGATCCGGTCGTGCGGGTCGTTGAACGTCGGCACCAGCACCTTATCGTTGCTGATGCAGAAGTTCGCGTAGCTGGCGGGCAAGCGCTGGCCGTTGAAGTACAACGGGCTGGGCATCGGCAGCTCGACCACCTCCAGCGGCTTCCCCTCGACGTCCGTCATCTCCTTCAGCCGCCGAAGGTTGTCCTGGAGCGTGGCGAAGTTGGGGTCAGCTTTGTTGGCTTCGACGACGGTGACGACGGTGCGTGCATCGACGAAGCGGGCCAGGTCGTCGACGTGGCCGTGCGTGTCGTCGCCGACGATGCCGTTGCCCAGCCACAGCGTCTTCTTCACGCCCAGGTACTGCGCGAACACCGCTTCCACGTCCTCGCGGCTCAGCCCCGGATTGCGCGCTTGAATCGGCGACAGCAGGCATTCCTCGGTCGTCAGCAGCAGCCCGGCGCCATTGACGTCGATGCTGCCCCCTTCGAGGACGACACGCTTCCCCTTGTGGGTCGGCTGCCAGGCCTTCAGCTTCAGTTGCTCGTTGAGCGTGGCGGGGATGCGGTCGTCGTTGTGCCAGTTGTCGTATTTGGCCCAGGCGTTGAAGTGCCAGTCGGTGATGGCGACCTTGCCCTTGTCGTTGGCCAGGAAGATCGGCCCGTAGTCGCGGGTCCAGACACGGTCGGTCGGGGCGTGGAAGAAACGCACGCGCTGCAGATCGACGCCGACTTTCGCGAGGATCGTGCGAACCTTCTTTTCGCTGGCGGGGTCATTCACCAGCAGATGCACGAACTCGCCGGTGTGCAGCTGCTTGACGATCTCGGCGTAGACCCAGGGGATCGGCGGGAACTTGCCAGGCCAGTCGGCGCGGTGGTGCGGCCAGGCGATCCAGGTCGCCTCGTGCTCGGTCCACTCGGCGGGCATGAACCAGCCGTTCGCTGCGGGGGTGGCTGCCATCGGTTTATGGTTCGAGTTCGTGGGGCGCGGGGTTTGCGTGCTACAATTCACTCGGCTGCGGCGAAGGACCGCGCAGGCGTGTCATTGTAGAGGAACGCATCGTGACGGCTCCGACCAAAACGATCCTGGTGGTGGACGACGACGTTGCGCTCGTCGATGGCCTGTGCGCGGTGCTGGAGAACTGCGGCTACCGCACCGTCTCGTCACACGACGGCGCAGCGGGCATCACATCGGCGGACGCGGAGCGGCCTGACCTGGTCATCGTCGACATGATGATGCCGAGGAAGAGCGGCTTCATGGTGCTGGAGCACGTCAAGACGCTGATGCACCCGGCGCCGAAGGTGGTGATGATCACCGCCAACGAAGGGAGCCGGCACCGTGCGTACGCCGAGTTCCTGGGCGCCGACGACTATCTGCGCAAGCCGTTCGGCATGGACAAGTTGCTCGAAGCGGTCGATCGGCTGTGCCCGCTCGATCCGCCGCTTTGACGAAAACCGCTGGAAAACACGCTTGACGCTGCGGCGTGCGGCACTAGAAAAAGGTTTCCAACAACAAGACATGGTGAGATAGCTCAGCTGGTAGAGCGGAGCCCTGAAAAGGCTTAGGTCGCCGGTTCAATCCCGGCTCTCACCACTTCAAAAAGGCGGAGGACGTGCGTCCTCCGCCTTTTTGTGTTCCGATGCGATCCGACCCGCTCGCCTGTTGCTACTTCTTTCGCAGCAGCGCCAGCTCTCCCTGGCGGGCGAAGTCGATCGCTTCGCCCAGGATGCGGGCGGCCTCCTGCGGCGCGTG
>JAYSSW010001041.1:0-2682 GCA_043720335.1 Planctomycetia bacterium | reverse complement strand
ACAACGGCAACCTGCACCTTTCCGAAGTCCGCGTGCAGGTGATGCCAAAGGACGGCAAACCGATCGACGTGCCCATCGCGAAAGCGGTCGCCGACTTCAACCAGGATGGCTGGGACATCGGCAAAGCGATCGACGGCAAGAAGGAAACCGCCTGGGGCGTGTTCCCCAAGGTCGGCGAGCCGCACCAGGCGATCTTCGAGTTCAAGCAGCCGTTGAAGCTCGATGGCGACCGCGTTTTGCTGGTTCAGCTCGACCAGCTCCACGGCGGCGGGCACCTCATCGGCCGCTTTCGGCTGTCGGCGACGACCAAGCCGTCGCCGTCGCTCGCCAAGCCGCTGCCCGCCGATCTGCTGGCTGCGATAGCACAGCCGAGCGACAAACGGTCGCCGGAGCAGGCGGAGCGTGTCGCCCGGCACTTCCGCATAGCGCACATCGAAGAGCAGCTCGCCGCACTGCCGGCGCCGTCGAAGGTGTGGGCCGTCGCCAGCGACTTCCCGGCGTACCGAAACTACCGGGCGCCGAAGGAGCCGCACGCGATCCATGTGCTGCGGCGGGGCGACATCAAGCAGCCGCTCGAAAAGGTCGGTCCCGGCGCGCTCGAGTGCGTGCCAGCGTTGAAGTCCGACTTCGACACGCCCAAGGACGAAGGCGCCCGCCGGGCGGCGCTCGCTCAATGGATCGTCGATCCTGCCAACGTGCTGACCTGGCGCAGCGTCGTGAACCGCGTTTGGCACCACCATTTCGGCCGAGGCATCGTCGACACGCCGAACGACCTGGGCCGCATGGGGAGCCTGCCGTCGCATCCCGAACTGCTCGATTGGCTCGCCGTCGAGTTCCGCGACGGCGGCGGCTCGCTGAAGCGGCTGCATCGCCTCATCGTCACGAGTGCAGCCTACCGCCAATCGTCCGACGACGACGCAGGCAAGGCGAAGATCGACACCGACAACCGCTATCTTTGGCGGATGAACCGCAGCCGGCTCGACGCCGAGACGCTGCGCGACACGCTGCTCGCGGTCAGTGGCAAGCTCGATCTCGCGATGGGCGGGCCGTCGGTGATGCAGTTCGATTTCCTCGACCCGAACAAGGAAGTGTCGCCGCAGGTGCGCTACGACAAGTTCGATCCCGACCATCCCAACAGCTATCGGCGTGGCGTGTACCGCTTCCTGTTCCGCAACGTCAACGACCCGCTGCTTGAAACGTTTGACGCCGTCGATCCGTCGCTGTCGATGGCGAAGCGGAACGTGACGATCACGCCGCTTCAGGCCCTGGTTCTTTACAACAACCGCTTCGTGCTGCGGCAGTGCGAACACCTCGCCGCCCGGCTCGAAAAGGAAGCCGGCGACCTGCCGACGCGCATCGACCGCGCATGCCGGCTGGCGCTGGGCCGCCCGCCGCGCGAAGAGGAAGCGGCGCTGCTGGCGAGCTACGCCGCGAGGCACGGCCTCGCCAACGCGTGCCGGGTGCTGCTCAACTGCAACGATTTCCTGTTCGTGCATTGAGTCGGCAACCTGTCACTACGCCGGCTTCTCCATCACGCGCACCGCGAGCCAGACGGCGACGAGGGAAGCGGCGACGCTGACGACGATGTTGAGGACCGCGAGGACGTGGTGGCCTCGGCGCAGAAGCTCGTAGGTTTCGAGGGCGAAGCTGGAGAACGTGGTGTAGCCGCCGCAGAAGCCGACGCCGAGCAGGACGTGCCACGAAAGCGAGCGGTCGGGGAACAGGGCGGCGAAGACGCCGAGCAGCAGCGAGCCGGTGACGTTGATGAGCACCGTCGCGAGGGGGAAGTCCTCGGCCCATTTCAGCGAGCGGATCCACAAGCCGAGCCAGTAGCGGGCGTTGGTCCCGGCGGCGCCGCCGAGGGTGAGCAGCAGGATCGGGTGCGTGAGCAGTTGGTTCATGACGGCCTACTCGCCCCGGTACAGCCCTTTGTCCGCGATGTACGCCTCGACGGCACGCGGGATCTGGTAGCGCACGCTGCGCCCCGCGGCGATCTGGCGGCGCACGTCGCGGCTCGCGATCGTGACGAGCGGGGCCTGCACGGCCTGGAATCGCAGCGGGAACGCGGCGGGAAGCTGCAGTGAATCGCGGAGCTGGTTCTCGGTGAAAACGGGCCAGTCGGCGCGCTCGACCACAAGCAGCGTCGTCATTTCCAGCACGCGGCGCGGCTCGTACCACTGCGGCAGGTCGTGCAGCGTGTCGGAGCCGACGAGGAGGAAGAGGTCGTCGCCGGGCTGCCTCGCCTTCAGCGCCGCCAGCGTTTCGACGGTGAAGCTGGGGCCGGGCCGGTCCTTCTCCAACTCGTCGATCTGGAAGGCGGGCTGGCCTGCGATGGCCAGCGCCAGCATCTCGACGCGCTTGTCGAACGGCGTCGTCGCCTGCTGCTGCTTGTGCGGCGGGCGGGCGGCGGGGATGAACAGCACCCGGTCCAGCTTCGCCTGGTCGCGGCACTGCTCGGCCAGGACGAGATGCCCCAGGTGGACCGGGTCGAACGTGCCGCCGTAGACGCCGATGCGCATCGCTTGCTGTCCTGATGGGGAAGGTTCAACCGCCACGGGATGGATCATAGGGGCTGTGGCCGGCGAGGGCGACTTAGAAGCTGTTGCAAATCCTCGCGAGTCGCAACTTTTTTGCAACGGCGAGCGGCGCGGCTTGAGCGCCGCCGTGAAAAACCGCAAGCGA
>JAYSSW010001040.1:0-2684 GCA_043720335.1 Planctomycetia bacterium | reverse complement strand
CGCGTCGCGGCTAAACCTTCGACGCCACCGCGCTGCGCAGGCAGCGCGCCAGGTCGTCCGGCGTGTACGGCTTGGCCGCGAACTCGGCGACGCCGGCGCCGCGGAGGCGTTCGCGCACCGGGCCTTCCGGCAGGGCGGCGCCGACCACCACCGCCACGTCGGGATGTGCCCCGCGCCAATCGCGCAGCAGCGCGAGCGTGTGGTCGAGAGGCCAAACGTCGTCGATCAGCAGCACGTCGCACGGCAGCGTTTCGTCCGCCAGCTCGATCGCGCGGACGGCGACGGCCCGGCAGCCCAGTTCGGTGATCAGGTCGAGCAGCAGCAGCCGGATCGTCGCGTGCTCGCTGACGACCAGCACCGCCAGCGCGGGCAGCGACACGTCGCCCGGCATGTCGGGATGGCTGAGCTGCTGCGCCTGCTGCGTCAGCCATTGCTTCAGCTGCGCGACGCGCTCGCCCAGGTGCTCGGCGCGCTGCTGCAGCACCGTCAGGTCGTGCAGGTGCTCCTGCACCAGCAGCGGCAGCGCCTCCTGCAACGGCGCCAGGTGCGCACGTTCAAGTTCGTTCGATTTCATGGATGCTGCGCTGTTCATGCCGCAGGCCGACGGCTCTGTCCCGTCGGCGCTGCAAGGCGGAGGATGAGGGATCTTCTCGGTTCCGTGAAACGGCTTCGGAAGCGTGGGGGAGTCTTCCGAAATGGGGATGGCATCCCAACTGTAGGCCAGGATTCCCGCTTTCGCAAGCGGCGAAATTCAGCCTTCTTCCCCCATCACTGCGTGCGGCACGCCGATGTCGGCGACGTGCACGCGGCCCAGGAACGCCGACGCCGACGGGTTGCGGAAGCCAGCCTTCGGCGCGACGAACGTGACCGTGTGCCTGGCGCGCACGGTCGGCCCCATCGGCTCGCCCGTGTCGGCGTCGAGGCCCGACGGCAGGTCGATGGCGAACGTCCTCGCCGGGCTGGCGTTCATCAACGTGATGAGCGCGTCGAACGGCGGCCGCACCGGCGAAGTCAGCCCGGTGCCGAACAACGCATCAACGAGCCAGTCGGCACGCGCGAACAGCGACGCCAGCTCCACGCCGTCGACGGCGTCGGCGACGACCTGGCGTGGCAGGCCCAGCGCTTCGACGATGCGCCACTGCGCCGCCGCGTCGGATGACAATTTTGCCGGATCGGCGAACAGCAGCACGCGCGGCACGACGCCGGAAGTGGCGAGCCGCCGGGCGACGACGAGGCCGTCGCCGCCGTTGTTGCCTTTGCCGCAGCAGACGACGACCGGCCCGCGCACGCCGAGCGAGAGGAGTGTTTCCGCCGCTCCGCGTCCGGCGTTCTCCATCAGCAGCAGCGACGGCACGCCGAGCCGTTCGACCGCGACGCGGTCGAGGCCGCGCGCTTCGGCGCGGGTGAGGAATCGCGGAGATGTCGACATGGTGTTCGCCTTCGATCGGAGGTTGAATGGCCGCTCACCTATTGAGAGGGCCGCCCGGTTTGACAGATTCGTAGTTCCGACCTAGTTTTGCAGGCCGGAACCACGAACCGAGAATCGAGGTCGTCATGAGCCAGTCCGCCGCTGCCTGCCATCCTGTCGCAAGCGCGACCGAAACCGACCAGCGCGTGTCGGTCCGCCACCTCTGCTCGCTGGAGGCGATGTCGCAGCCTCTGGACGCGGGCGACTCGATGTGCTGGGGCGCGATCGTGCGCGACATCTCGACCGGCGGCCTGAGCCTGTCGCTCTGCTTCCCGTTCAAGCCGGGCACGCACCTCGCCATCGAGCTGCAGGGCGCTCGCGGGGTTAACCGTTCCCTGCTGACCCGCGTGCTGCACGTCCACGACCAGGCCGACGGCACCTGGCTGCTGGGCTGCGAGTTCATCAAGCCTCTCTCCGACTCCGAGTTCGAGAGCTTGTTCTAGTGCCGTCACTTCTCCAGGCGGAACTCGTCGTCGACCCGGATGCGTCCCCCCTTCGACGTGAACGCGTAGAAGTGGTGGTTCGACAGCCGGGCGTCGTTGCGCAGCGGCGACAGCGCGACGTAGCGGGGCGCCAGCTGGTCCACCTTCGCGATCTTCATCTGCGTCTGGAACGGATCGACCGGCACCCAGCCGAGGTCGCTGAGGTAGACCTCCGCGCGCGAGTGCTTCGGCGTGTCCCCCTGCGCGGTCGGCGTCGTCAGGTAGCCCTCCGTCGACCGGGCCGGCAGTCCCTTGGCCCGGCACAGCGCCACCAGCAGGTCGGTGTACTCCGTGCAGTCCCCCGTCTTGTGCATCGCCGCCCAGGCCGCCCCGCGGTCGACGGCGTCCCACGGGCCGCGCTTCAACGTCTTCACGACGGCGTCGACCGCACTCCGAAGAAGCTCCACGTCGTTGTCGCCGCGCAGCTCGTCGGCCAGTTCGCGCACCTCGTTCGCTTCGGCCTCAAGGTACTTCTCGGCTTTGAGCCAGCGTTTCAGGCTCGCCTTGTCGATCACGAGGCGCGGATTCTCCTGCACCTGCGCCGTGGCCAGATCCCAGCGCGTCAGCTCGATCTCGAACTCCAGTTCGAGCAGCACCGGCTTGCGCACGTCGAGGTCGAAGACGGCTTAGCGGGCGCCGTTCTCGTCGATGCTCTCGGCCGGCATGTGGCTGAACTTCTGCCGCACCACGTTCTGCCTCAGCGGCAGCGTCTTCGGCACCAGGCAGGTGAACTT
>JAYSSW010001039.1:0-5692 GCA_043720335.1 Planctomycetia bacterium | reverse complement strand
TCTGCGGGTTCTGGCGGGAGATTGCGAGGCCGATGCGTCCTGTCTCGCCGGGCGGTAATCCTCGAGCGAGCTTCGTCCAGGTGGTACCCCCGTCGGTGGACTTGTAGATGCCGCCGGACTTCCCGCCGCTCGTGAATGTCCAGGGTTTACGAAGGCGATCGTAGAATGCCGAGTAGAGGACGTTCGGGTTCGAGGGGTCCATCACCAGCTCGATCGCGCCCGCGCGGTTGTCAGTCGGGAGGCCGCCGCCAAGCTTTGCCCAGGCTGTGCCGCCGTTCATCGATCGGTAAAGGCCGCGGTCGCCGGTATAGCCCCAGAGGTGGCCGATGGCGGCGACGTAGACGATCTCCGGGTTCGATGGGTGAGTTACGACGCGCGCGATCTGATGGGTCGTCTTGAGGCCCATGTTCCTGAAGGTCTTCCCGGCATCAGTGGATTTGTAGATGCCGTCGCCCCAGGCGACGCTGTTGCGCGGGTTGGCCTCGCCGGTGCCGATCCAGACGATGTCGCGGTTGGTCGGCGCGACGGCGAGGGCGCCGATGGAGACGGTCGCTTCCTTGTCGAACTGGTGGACGAAGGTGGAGCCGTTGTTGATCGTCTTGAGCAGTCCGCCCGACGCGGTGGCGACGTAGTAGGTGCTGGGGTCGGCCTCGAAGACGGCCAGGGCGGTGATGCGGCCCCCCATGTTGGCGGGCCCGATGGAGCGCCAGGCCAGCATCTTGTTCCAATCGGCGGTCGGCGTGCCGTCGAGGGCCGATTCCGACTTCGCCTTGGGCTTGGCCGGCTGGGCGTCCTTGATCTCCTTCAGCTTGTCCTGCAGATCCTGGATCTGCTGCTGGATCTCGGCCGCCAGCTTCGCCTTGTCGTCCTCCCCGTCGGAACGCGACATGCCCGCCGCAGCCACCGTGCAGATTCCAACCAGCAGCATCGAACGCAACAGCATGCGCATGGACCGGCCCTCATGAAGAACAGAGATGCAAGCCGCGTCCGTGCGGAGGAAAGCAACGGGAGAGCGCGTCGTGCGCGTTGGCAAGGGAAGGATAACCGTGAGGCGAGCGCGGGACAAGGACAGGCTCGCCGGAAGTGCATGTTCTCGCCAAGACGGTCGCGAATGCACCGGGCATGAAGGCGTAGGTCGTGGAGGAAGGACCGAAACGATGGCTTTCGAATGCGCACGCTACGGCCCTGAAAACGCGCCGCTCTAGTCGCGTTTTCCAAGAATCATGAGGTCAGGAAGCAACTTCTGAAGTTCTCGTGCCCCAGCGCCGGTCGTTTCCGTGTGGAATAGATTGAGCTGCTCCAATTTTTTGAGACCGGCTAGATGCTTGAGCCCAAGGTCTGTCACGGAAGTACCGAGCAGATCGAGCGTGTGAAGCTCCGTCAAGCCGGACAAAGACTTGAGCCCGACATCGGTGATCCTGGTGGCGCGGAGCGACAATTCCTTCAGTTGCTTCAAGCCGGTCAATTCCTTGAGGACTTCATCGGTTGTCTGCGTGTTTTCGAGCCGAAGAACCCGGAGGTTTTTGAGTGACGCTAGCATCTTCAAACCTGCCTGAGTCCCTTTTGTGTCGCTGAGTAACAGCTCTTGGAGATGGAGTAGGCTTGAAATCTCTTCAAGTCCCTCGTCCGTCAAAGACGAATTCTCAAAAGCTAACGACTTGAAATTCTTGAGCGAGGCCAGTTCCTTGAGACCTGATCCGGTCATCTTGTTGGTGTACAAGCGGAGTGTCTGGAGTCGCTGCAACTTGGCCAGCTCTGTGAAGCATTTGCTTGTAACTTGCGTGGCGGACAGGTCGAGGGTTTCCAGGTGCCGCAGTTTCAGAAGGGCAGCGAGGCCAGCGTCCGTTGCCTTGGTGCCCGAGAGATTCAAGCTTCGCAGATCTGACAATTCCGACAATTCTCTCAAGCCTGTGTCGCCAACCGTGGTGTTGACAAGATGAAGGAACTGAAGGTGCTTCAGGCTTGCCAGTTCCTTCATGCCGAGATCCGTAATTGTTTTGCCACCAACATAGAGGACTCGAAGCTGTTCGAGCTTCCTGATCGATTGCAGGCCCTCATCGGAGATATCGCAGTTCGTGAGGCTAAGCACGTGCAGGTTCGTCAATTCCAGGAGAAGCTTGAGCGATGCGTCATTGACGAGATTTCCAGCGATAACCAGCCCGAACGGCACTTTGGCGTTGGGCAGCCGTAGGCGAAGCTTCTCCCGCATGAGGAACACCGGAAGTCCCTCCCCCGAACTGAATTTCTCCGGTACAAATTCGAAGTAGCCGAATCGGCCCATTTCCAGCTTGCCGTAGTGGCCGCCTAGCCCCTTGTAAGCGTTGATCGTTTCTTGATCGACGTCCTTGATGACGGATTTCGGATTCATTGGCTGCGCTCCCGATGCTGCGATGGCGAGGACCAGCGAACAGGACGTTGCGAGAAACTTTTTGAAAGCCATGGCTGTTTTCCAAGACTGCGTGCTCGGGTTTCTCAACAACCGCCTCGCAGCGAAAGCAAACAGTGCTTCGAGCGAGAGGCGACTACCGCGCTTCAACGCAGATTTTTCGATGCTTGTTGTTGCTGATGCCCGATGTGATCGTCGCATCGCTACTTGTACGCCTCGTACTCCTTGCCCAGCAGCGCCGCTGCGATCTTCAGCTTCAAGATCTCGTCGGTCCCCTCGTAGATGCGGCAGACGCGCACGTCCATCAGGTGGCGGCCGGGGCGGTACAGCGTCGACCAGCCTCGGCCTCCGAAGATCTGCACCGCGTGGTCGGCGGCTTCCCAGGCGGCATTGGTCGCGTACAGCTTCGACTGGGCGGCCAGCAATTCCGCTTCGGCTTTGCGTTCAGCACTGGCCGGCTCGGCGTGCCAGGCGTCCTTCGCGGCGGCGGCCTTCATCACCAGCGCCTCGGACGCCAGCCTCGCCATCTCAATGGCGGTGATGTGCTCCTGCACCAGCTGGTGCTTGCCGATCGGCTTGCCGTGCTGCGAGCGTTCCTTGGCGTAGCGCAGGCACTCGATCAGGCAGTCCTCGATGACGCCGAGGCATCCTGACGCCACGCTGAGCCGGCCGCTGACGAGCGTCCCCATCGCGATGCGGAAGCCTTCCCCCTCGGCGCCGAGCAGGTTGTTGAGCGGCGTTTTGAAGTCGGCCAGCTCGAACATGCCGGTGTTGGCGGAGTACATGCCCATCTTGGCGACGAGGTCCTCGCGGCTGAAGCCGGGGCTGTCGACGTCGATGACGAAGGCGCTGATGCGGCCGCCGGCTTTCGGGTAGCCGAAGGTGACGATGGTGGTGGCGATGCCGGCGTTGGAGATGAGGTACTTGACGCCGTTGAGGACGTAGCCGTCGGGCTGCTGGTCGTAGGTGGTGGTCATTTCGAGGGGGTTGCTGCCGGCGTCGGGTTCGGTCAGGCCGAACGCGAGGATCTTGTCGCCCTTGCACGAAGCTGGCAGGTAGCGCTGCTTCTGCTCCTCGCTGCCCCAGGTGAGGATCGGGTACTGGCCGATGCTGGTGTGGCCTGAGAAGAAGGTGCGGACGCCGGTCCCCTCCTGGCCGATGCGTGCCAGGGCGCGGGCGTAGGTGACGGTGTCGGCGCCGCGCCCGCCATATTCCGTTGGCACGGGGATGCCGAGCAGGTTGTGCTTCAGAGCGAGCGGGATCAGGCGATCGTTGAAGCGGTGCTCGACGTAGGCGACCTCCTCGAAGGGTCGCAGTTCCTGGCAGAAGTTCTCGACATCGCCCAGCAGTCGGCGTTGGTCGGCGGCGTTCATGGTTCCCTCTCCTTGCGTTTTCGGCCCCTTTCCCATGATAGAAGGGAGCCTGGAAAGCGTCGTGTTGGCACGCACTTCGTGTGAAATGCCGCCGCGTGAAACCCGAATCATCCGGTGGGGGCATTGCCTGGGGTCCAAGCGGGCCGCCGAGTCGTAAAATGAGCGCCGACCCGAACTCCATCCGGTGAAGGGCACCCATGTCGTCCGACACGTCGATCACGAAACCGGCCACGGCGCACAACTCCAGCGCGACCGCCATCGACCCGCCGTCGCCGTCCGGGGCCGCCAAGCCGCCACCCCCGCACGAGATCAATCTCACGTTCCTGCAGCGCTTCGGCGAGTACGAACTCCTCAACGAAGTCGCACGCGGCGGCATGGGGGTCGTCTACCGCGCTCGCCAGCTGGGGCTGAACCGCGTCGTTGCCCTCAAGATGATCCTCGCGGGAAGGCTCGCCGACCACGACGACGTGCAGCGGTTCTACACCGAAGCCGAAGCGGCGGGGCGGCTGAAGCACCCCAACATCGTCGCCGTCCACGAGGTCGGCCAGGTCGACGGGCAGCACTTTTTCACGATGGAGTTCATCGAGGGGATCAGCCTCGACCAGAAGCTGTCGCAAGGCCCGCTGCCGGCGAAGGTGGCCGCCCGCTATGTCCGTGTGCTGTCGCGCGCGGTGCATCACGCCCATGAGCAGGGCATCGTCCACCGCGATTTGAAACCGTCGAACATCCTGCTCGACGCCAACGACGAGCCGCACATCACCGACTTCGGGCTGGCCAAGAACATCCGCCAGAAGGAGGGGCAGACGCGCACCGGCTCGGTCCTCGGCACGCCCAGCTACATGTCGCCGGAACAGGCCCAAGGCAAGACCAGCGAGCTGGGGCCGTCGTGCGACGTGTACAGCCTGGGAGCGATCCTCTACGAGTTATTGACGGGCCGGCCGCCGTTCCGCGCCGCGACGCCGTACGACACGGTGATGCAGGTGATCGAGCACGAGCCGGTGCCGCCCCGGCTGCTGAACCCGGAGATCGACCACGACGTGGAGACGATCTGCCTGAAGTGTCTGGAGAAGGACCCGAAGCTGCGCTACGCCAGCGCCGACGAGCTGGGCATGGACCTGCAGCGCTACCTCGACGGCGAGTCGATCAGCGCCAGCAGCTTCAACGTGCTGGACCGGCTGGCGCGGATGCTCGACCGCAGCCAGCACATGGCCGACTTCGCGGCGTGGAGCACGATGCTGTTCGCGATGGCCGCCCTGATCGCGGTCGAGCACCTCATCGTCTACCTGCTGATCCTCAACGACCAGCCGCCCGGCCTGATCCTGGCGGCGCGGGTGATCCAGTTCCTGTCGCTCGGCTTCCTCTTCCTGTACAACCGCGGCAGCCAGCTCCTGCCGACGACGCCTGCCGAGCGCAATTTGTGGAGCATCTGGATCGGCTACTTCGCGAGCTACTTCATCACCATCTTTGCTACCCGGCTGCTGATCCGCCGCGACATCCTGGGCGAAGGCGGCCTCGCCCCCGACTACTTCGTCGAACTGCTGCCCTACCCGTTCATCTCCGCTCTGTCCGGTCTCGCGCTGTTCAACATGGGGGCGGGCTACTGGGGCCGCTGCTACGCCTTCGGGTTCGCGTTCTGGGCGCTGGCGGCGCTGCTGCCTCTGCACCTGGAGTTCGCCCCGCTCGCTTTCGGCCTGCTGTGGGCGCTGACGCTGCTGTCGCTCGGCCTGCACCTGCGCTCGCTCGGCGTGGAGGCCCAGACGCACAAACGCCCCCCCGCGCCCCCCACGTCGCAGGCGCCGACGGTGCTGTTCCAGGATGCGAGGAAATAATCCTTGCGTTGCCCGCGTGGGCATGCCAATTTAGCCTCGGCGTCCACCCGGCGAACGGCCTGCGTAAGCGGGCTGGTGGAACCACGCAGGGATCGATCATTTGA
>JAYSSW010001038.1:0-5694 GCA_043720335.1 Planctomycetia bacterium | reverse complement strand
AAACGTCACGCGCGCAGATAACGCCACTCGTCCGGCACTTCGATGAGCGTCGGCCCCTTCCGCGCAATCGCTTCCCGCAGTGCGGCCGCGAACGACGGAGCGTCGGCGGCGCGCGTCGCAGCGACGCCGAAGGCGGCGGCGAGCTGCACGAAATCGGGGTTGTTCAGCTCCGTGTCGTGGTAGCGCGACTCGTGCTTGATGCGCTGCAGGTGCTTGATCGCGCCATAGGTGCGGTCGTTGTGGACGATGATGACGACAGGAAGCTGGTAGCGCGCCGCCGTGGCGAGTTCCTGGCACGTCATCACGAAGCCGCCGTCGCCGCTGAAGCTGACGACGACACGGCCCGGCAGCGCGACCGCCGCCCCGAGCGCCGCCGGGAAGCCCCAGCCAAGGGCGATGAAGTTCGACGGATAAAAGAAGGTTCGCGGGGCGCACGCCGGGAAATCGGTGTGCATGCGGTACGCCATCTCGCTGGCGTCGGTGAAGACGACCGCGTCGTCAGGAAGGTTGGCCCGCAGCGTGTCGATCAGCCATTCCGGCTTCGCGGGACGGGCGGCGCGGGCCTCCGGCCAAATCGCGGACCAGTCGCTGCGCGGCTTCTCGATACGATTATTGACGCCTTCGACCAGGTCGCGCACGTCGCCGACGATGCCGAGCGTGGCCGGGTAGTTCATGCCAAGCTGGGTCGCGTCGAGATCGACCTGGATCAGCTTCGCCGGAGTTTGAAACGTGCGGAACTTCGTCATGACCTCGGTGAAGCGGCAGCCGAGCGCCAGCACGAGATCAGCCTGGTTCCACGCGACTTGGCCACGCGGCGAACGGGCGTGCCCCAGCGAGAGCGGCTCGCGCTCGTCGAGGATGCCTTTGCCGTTGAGCGACGTGACGACGGGGCAGCCAAGCTTCTGCGCGAGCGCACGAATCGTGGACGCCGCGCCGCTCCAGACGGCGCCGCCCCCCGCGACGATCAGCGGCCGCTGCGCTTCCGCGAGCAGCTTCGCCGCTTCGTCGAGCGTTGCGGCGGCGACCGTGCAGCACACGGCAGGCAGCGGCGCCAGCGGCGGGATCGACGTTGTCACCGGCATCGCCATCAAGTCCTGCGGCAGCACCAGCGCAGCAGGACGGGGGCGGCCCTGCGTCAGCGCGGCGAAAGCGCCGGCTACCGCTGCGGGGATGGCGCGGTGTGACATCGTCGTTGTCACGAACTTCACGCACGGCCGCAGGATCGCCCCGAGGTCGATCTCGTGGTAGTTGCCGCACTCCTCGTGCAGCCGGTCGTGGTTGACCTGGCCGGTCAGCAGCAGCACCGGCACGCTGTCGGCCCACGCCTCGGCGATCCCGGTCAGCGCGTTCGTCGCCCCCGGCCCGGCCGTCGTGCAGATGACGCCCGGCTCGCCCGTCACGCGCGCGAAGCCGTCGGCCATGAACGCGCCGGCCTGCTCGTTGCGGACCAGAATCGTGCGGATGCCGCCGTGGCGGTGGATCGCGTCGTACAGCGCGGTCGTGTGCGAGCCAGGCATGCCGAAGATCACGCGCACGCCGTGGCGGAACAGCTCCGCGACGACCACGTCGGCGCCGGTTGGCACGCTCATTCGCCCGCGATCTTTCGCAGCGCTTCGCCCTCGTTGAGGGTGGGGCGTTCGGGGCGTCCCTGGTAGCGGTAGATGAGCCGCATGTGGTCGAGGCCGAGCAGCCAAAGGATCGTCGCATGCAGGTCGTGGACGTGCAGGCGGTCCTCCTCGGCGTGCAGGCCGAGCGCGTCGGTGGTGCCGATGACCTGGCCCCCCTTCACGCCGCCACCCGCCATGCACATCGTGAAGCCGTACGGGTTGTGGTCGCGGCCGTCGCCTTGTTCCGACATCGGCGTGCGGCCGAACTCGCCGCCCCAGATGACGAGCGTCTCGTCGAGCAGCCCGCGCTGCTTCAAGTCGCGCAGCAGCCCCGCGATCGGCTTGTCGACTGCCCGGCAGTTCTCCGTGTGGTTCGTCTCGATGCGGCGGTGCGCGTCCCACCGGCTGCCGGCGCCATGATAAAGCTGGATGAAGCGCACGTCGCGCTCGGCGAGGCGGCGCGCCAACAAACACATGCGGCCGAACGTCGCCGTCTCACGCTCGTCGATGCCGTACAGCCGTTCGGTTTGGGCGGTCTCCTGGGCGAGATCGATCGCGTCGGGGGCGGCGGCCTGCATGCGGAACGCCAGTTCGTAGCTCGCGATCCGCGCTTCCAGCTCCGACTGGGCGCGGCGGTCGTCCGCGTGCAGGCGGTTGAGCTGGTTGAGCAGGTCGAGCCGGCCGCGCTGCTGCTGCGGGCCGATCTGGCCCGGCGGGTTCAGGTGCGCGATCGGCTCCGACCCCGACTGGATGCGCGTCCCCTGGTAGACGGCCGGCATGAAGCCCGCGCTCCAGTTGCGCGGACCGTTCACCACCGACGACAGGTTGTCCTGCATGACGACGAACGCGGGGAGGTTCTGGTTCTCGGTGCCCAGGCCGTAGGTCGCCCAGGCGCCCAGCGAAGGCCGGCCGCCGAGGATCGAGCCGCTGTTCATCTGGCAGACGCCGTTCGAGTGGTTCAGCCCGTCGGCCCAGCACGACCGGATCACGGCGAGGTCGTCGACGCACTCCGCCATGTGAGGCAGCCAATCGGAGACCCATGTCCCGCACTCGCCGTGCTGGCGCCAGCGCCGGTGCGATTCGAGAAGCGGCGAATGGAACTCCCCCATCGACGTGATGACGGGCCGGAAGCTGCCCGGGATCTGCTGGCCAGCGAGGCGGTTGAGCAGCGGCTTGGGGTCGAACGTGTCGATGTGGCTCGGCCCCCCTTCCATGAACAGGAAGATGACGCGTTTCGCCTTAGGCGTGAAGTGGGGCCGCTGCGGCGCGAGCGGCCCCGTGGGTGCTGGTTGCTGCGCGAACAGCGGGTCGTCGCGCAGCAGATGCGCCAGCGCCAGCGAGCCGAAGCCTGTGCCGGCGCTGAAAAGCATTTCACGTCGCGTCATCGGTCGCTGCATGGCATCCTCGGACAAGGGGGGATCGAGCCACAGAAGCCACAGTTCAAGTTACTCAGATTTCGGCGAGAGGTGAAGCGGAAATCGATGTCGGCTCCCCGGCCGTTTTGTGGCAGGCTTGGGGTTGCTGAAATCTGTCCCACCTGCCCAGCAAGGAAGACGACCCATGCAACTTAACCGTTTGAAGTCTCACTCCTGGCCGGTTCGAGCATGGAATGACCGTGCGCGATTCATCTGCACGGAGCGGGGGCTGGTTAAGAGGCCCACCATGCAAAGACGGGAATTCCCCTGCAAAAAATCCAGGACCAACGCGGAACGAATGGCACTGTGAAAAACGCAGATGCCCCATCGCGACGGGTCGGCTATTCTTCGAAGTGCCGAAACCGGGGCATCTTGCGGTTGGCGGCCCGCAACTTCCTGTATCGATCTCGCCAAGCATCGGCATCGTTGTCGTGCGCAGCACGCTCGCAATCTCTACCCATCCACGCTTCACGCTGTTCCACGTCATACATGATTAGAATTCGCTTGCGGTCATCGAGAGGTTGGTGCGAGTAGACACAAGCCAACTTTCCGCCTTCCGCGAAAGCGACTTTGAAGCGGAAAGGCTCATCGGCATCGTTGCCGAGCAATGAAGTGGGCGAAGGTGGACCTTCCACGCCGTTTCCGATGATTTGGCAATAGATAGGAACGTGCGGTTCGAGCGGTTCGCCCCGGCTCCAGATGCGCACCTTGCAACCGCTGCCAAGGTCGAACGTCCCGAACTGCCTGCCCTGAGGATGCACAAACAAACTGTACCAAAAAACGACGCTGATTCCTGCGTTCGACAACAACAAAGCAGTGACGAAGAATGCGGCACGCATTTTCACCTCAATGGTCGAAGTGCGTTTGCTTGGGCTGAGTTCTTGACTCGATCACAGAATCCCCCGGTCGCAATTGGCTTCGTGGCCGGCGGGGACGGGCTTGCCGGCGCGGACGAGGCGCCAGCGGTCGCGGACCGACTCCGCGGCGTAGGGGCGGTAGATGAAGTCGGCACGCAGGCGCGAGGCGCCGGCTTTCGCCAGATCCTTCAGCCGCGTCGACAGGCAGAACGGGCCCTGGTCCAGCACGATGGTGCGGCAGTGGTAGTCGAGGGCCAGCACCTTCTCGCCGTGGCTCGACTCCATCTCCATGCTCTCGAAGCTGCAGTTCGCCTTGCCGGGGCAGCCGCCGATCAGGTTGGCGTAGGCGCACGACTCGGCCAAGAACTGCGGCGTGTCCTGGTGGACGATCAGCACCGCCTGCTCGCCGAATTCCTTGAGCAACGGCCGCCAGTTCGCCAGGCCGTCCTCCGGCGACAGGGCGAAGCGGGTCGCCCCCATCTCCAGCACCTGCTGGGCAGCGAGGCGGTTGATGACGTAGATCGACCAGTCGGTGGCGAGATCGAGATCGTTGCTCGCCACATTGCTATCGACGCCGAGGTAGTGCCACGCCGACAGGTTGGCCGCCTCCCATTTCTTCCAACCCGCGGCACGCAGCGTGTCGATCTTCTGCAGCAGTCCCTTCTCCTCCCACTTCCGCGTCAGGGCCGGCAATGCCAGCCGGATGCGGTCGCGGCCAATCGTTTCGGCGAGCTGGTCGAGTTTCTCGCGCAGCGTGGCCGGGTGGTCGCGGGTGATGTCGATGACGACTTCGTCGATGTCACGCCAGTCTTCCGCTTCGAACGCGTCGAGGAAGCTCATGCGGTCGATCTTGATCGACCAGCGAAATCCCGCTGCTGGCTTCGCCGAGATTTTCGGCAACGCCTCGGCGTCGATGGTCGCGATCCAGCGCTGCTTCTGCTGCTCAATGGTCTTCGTCAATTCATCAACGAGGTCGCGGCGAAGCTGGTTGATCCGCGACTTCTGCACGAAGCCGCCGATGGGGTTCGACCAGGTCCACTCGGCGAGCGCGAAGGCGCTCTCGCCAAGCCGGGCGAAGCACGAGCGGGCGGCTTCCTCCATCACGGCCAAATCATGGGTGGGCTGCACCGGCCCGGCGAGCGTCTTCACCGCCGCCAACGGCTCACGGCTGCCCAGGATCGCCGGCGTCCAGACGCGCACGTGCAAGCCGTCCGTGGTTAGTTGCGCTTCCACATGCAGCGGCTTGCGGCCATGCCACAGGCCCGGCTTCGGTCGCTGCACGCGGTACTTCTGCTTCACCGCCTGCGACGACGATTGATAGACCGGCGCTCCGACCGGCAGCTCCGGGTGGTCGGCGGGCAGGGCCACTTCGACCAGCGTGTCGGCCGGCGCCTCGAAGACTTCGCTCGGCTTGTCGCCCTTCTTGGCCGCGACGTACATCTTGTCGATGGCGAAACCGTACGGCTTGCCGAGCACGGGAAGATCGACCTGCAAGCCGTCGTGCTTCTGCAAGGCGCGCTGCGTGCGGAAGCGGACGCGCTCGTCGCGGACGGAGGCGACCTTGCCGACGTACGCGCCGCGGTGGCCGACGGTGTCGCGGTCGGCGACTTCCTTGTCCTTGTGCGACTGCATGAAGAGGCGGGTCCACGGCCTGCTGAACACGGCCTGCAGCTCGGCTTCGATCTCCGGGCGCTCCTCCGGGGCGAGGTCGCCGTCGATGAGCCGGCGGTAGTAGTCGGTGGTGGTGGCGACGTAGAGAGGGCTTTTCTTGCGTCCCTCGATCTTGAAGCACGACACGCCGGCGGCCCGCAGCGC
>JAYSSW010001037.1:0-5702 GCA_043720335.1 Planctomycetia bacterium | reverse complement strand
ATCCTGGATCTTGGCTCCGGGCTGTTCAAGCACAAAACGTGACCATGAGCGAGCCGATCGAAGCCTTCTACGAGCGCGAACTCCTCTTCCTGGAAGGGACGGCGAAGCCGTTCGCCGACCGATACCCCGCCAACGCGAAGCATCTCGTGCCGGAGCCGGGCCGCAGCGCCGATCCGCACCTGGAGAGGCTGATCGAAGGCTTCGCGATGATGACCGGGCGGATCCGCCACAAGATCGACAGCGATTTCCCCGCCCTCACCGAGAGCCTGCTGCAGATCCTCTATCCGCACCTGGGGCTGATCGTTCCTTCCATGGCGATCGCGCAGATCGACGATCCGCCCGCGGGAACCGATCTGCGCCAGGGCTGGCGGCTGGAGAAGGACACGCCGATCCGCAGCCAGGCGTTCGGCAAGCACGCCGAGTCGCTGCAGTACAGCCTGGGCTACCCGACGACGGTCTGGCCGATCGAGTTGACGCACGTCGCCTGGGAGACCGGCCCGTTCGACCCGGCGACCCGGCCGCCGCAGGGAACCGTGGCGATGCTGCGGATGCGTTTCGCGTGCAAGGACGGGCTGCGCTTCGACGATCTCGCCCTCGACAAAATCCGCCTGCACCTGAGCGGCGAACGCCAGTTGATGGCGGGCCTCTACGAAATCCTGTTCAACCGCTGCCTCGGGGTCGTGTTCCAGCCGCTCGACTCGGACGCGGAGCCGGGCGAATGGCAGCCCCCGCTGCGGCTGTCCGCGAGTGAATCGCTGCACCAGGTCGGCCTGGGCCTCGACGAGGGGCTGCTGCCGTTCGCGCCGGAGTCGTTTCCGGGCTACCGCCTGCTGATGGAGCTGTTGAGTTTCCCGCAGAAGTTCCTGTTCGCCGACCTGGCGGGCTGGGGGCAGCTTCGCGACCGCAAGATCGGCGGGCAGGTCGAAGTGCTGCTGTTTCTCAGCCAAACGGAGGAGAACCTGGAGCGCGGCTTGTCGGCGCGGAACTTCCTGCTGCACTGCGCGCCGGTCGTGAACCTGTTCCGCCAGAGCTGCGAGCCGATCGACAAGAACCACTTGACCCCCGACTACCGGGTGGTCGCCTCGCGCCGCCAGCCGCGCGGGATGGAGGTCTACTCGATTGAGTCGGTGGCGACGCTCGACGCCGAATCGGGCCGTCTGCGCGACGTTCTGCCGTTCTACGCCAGCGCGTTCGCCAAGGCCGGGGAGCGGCCCGCCTACTACCACGCGGTCCGCCGGGATTCGCGTACCGATACGGATCTGGGGACCGAGGTGCACCTGGCGATCGTCGATCCCGAGTTCCATCCGAGCAAGCCCGAGTCGAGCGTGCTGGACATCCACGCCCTGTGCACGAACCGCGACCTGGCGTTCCGTCAGCAGCAGGGCGGGGACCGCCTGTCGTTCGGCGCGGGCCGGGGAGCGATGCGGGGAACGATGACGCTGCTCAGCAAGCCGACGCATCCGCTGCGCGCGTACCTGCGGCGCGGCACCTATTGGCGGCTTTTGGGGCAGAACGCCTTGAACCACGTCTCCCTCATCGAAGGCAAGGGAAGCCTCCAGGCGCTGAAGGAGCTGCTGAGCCTGTGCGACTTCTCCGGGCCAGCGACCGTTCAGCTCGCCGCAGTCAACCAGCAGATCATCGACGGGATCAAGTCGGTGCGCGCCCATCCGGTCATGCACCGGGTCAAAAGCTCGGCGGCCAAGGCGGGCATGTGCCGGGGCATGGAGGTGCACGTCGAGTTCGACGAGGAGAAGTACAGCGGCACCGGGGTGTTCCTGGTCGCGTCGGTGCTGGAACGCTTCTTCGCGCTCCATACCGGCGTGAACTCGTTCACGAAAATGGTCGCGAAAACGTCCCAAGCGGAAGGGTATTTGAAGTCATGGCCACCGCGAGCGGGAGCGAATCCGCTCCCTTGAAACCGGACCCGAAAAAATCGGCCGTCGCGACGCTTGCTGCGGTGGAGACCCTTCTTTACGCCGACGAGGGGATCTGCGCCTTCGACTTCTTCCAGTCGATCCGCATGCTGACGCTGTTGAAGCTGAAGGACCGCGTGCAGGTCGGCAGGGACGGGCCGCCGAATCGCGAGATCGTCCGGTTCCTGGCGCATCTGTCCCTGGCGTTCCCGGCCAGCGCGATCCAGAAGATGGTTCGCGAAGCCGCCGAGCAGCCTGCGTTGATGACCGTGAACTTCATGGGACTGACCGGCCCCAGCGGCGTGCTGCCCCGGCCCTACACGGAGCGGCTGTCGACCGACACGAAGGGGTCGGAAAAGACCGCCATGCAGGACTGGTTCGACCTCTTCAACCACCGCATGGTGTCGCTGTTCTACCGGGCCTGGGAGAAGTACCGCTTCTATCTCCCCTTCGAGCGAGGCGACGCGTTCCAGCGCGATCCCGATCCGTTCTCGCGCGCCCTGTTCAGCCTGATCGGCCTCGGCTCGCGCTCGCACCGCAACCGCTTCCGCGTGCTGCATTCGCCTACCCACAAACAAATTCCCGGCGCCAAAGGCGACGACGCTGCCCACGAGTCCGGCGGGCGCGAGAAGGAGCTGGCCAAGCTCGACGACCTGGCGCTGCTGCGCTTCGGCGGCCTGTTCGCCCACCGGCCTCGCTGCGCGGTCTCTCTTGAAGCGTTTCTCCAGGACTACCTGAAGCTGCCGGTGCAGGTGTGCCAGTTCCAGGGGCAGTGGCTGCACCTGGACGAGAACAGCCAAACCACGATGGGCTTGAGCAACAACCGGCTGGGCCAGGACTCGCTGGTGGGCGACCGCGTCTGGGACGTGCAGGGGAAGGTGCGCATCCGCCTGGGACCGTTGAGCTACGCCGAATTCCTCGATTTCCTGCCCGACCGAAGCCCCCTGCCCCGGCGCAAACGCATCTACCTGCTCGCCCAGCTCGTGCAGTTCTACCTGGGCGCGGAACTCGACATCGAGTTCCAGCTTCTGCTGAAGAAGGAGGAGGTCCCCAGAGCCGAAACCGGCCCGCACACCCGGCTCGGCTGGAACTCCTGGGCGCACGCGAAACCCTATCCCCAGGCGGCCGACGAGACGGTGTTCATCGTTTCCGACAACCCCTGGATCGATTCCCACCGCTGACGGTTGTCCCATGTCGGAGAACATGGAAGCATCGAAAGCCCGGCGAACGGCCTGCGTAAGCTCGCCGGTTGTACTTTCAACGAATGCAAGGCGCCACCAGCCAGCTTACGCTGGCCGTTCGCCTGAACGTGGACATGAATGTAGCCCCCTTGCGGATCGTTGATTTTTCCGGCATTCCCGACCGGCCGATGCCCGCGTGGCCGTGGCGAAAATCAGGTTGTATTTTCATCGGCCCTCCGTAACTTGTAGCAAAAAGCACAACGCACCCTCCTGATGGACGATTCCCCTCCATGACCGCTCGTTCCGTCCACTGGCAAGATGGCATGTTCATGTGGCCCCACCACATGCAGCAGGAAGAACGGTTCCAGAGTGAACGCGTTCGCCTCAACCATCAATGGAACGTCCACCACAACTGGGGCATCCGCGAACTGGAGATCGACTCCGACGCCTGCAAGAGCGGCCGGCTGGTGATCCGCCGGCTGCAAGCGCGTCTGCGCGAGGGAACCCTCGTCGAAGTCCTCGCGGAAGGTCGGCTGCCGATCCTCGACCTCAATGAACTGCTGGTGGACCGCGATCAGGCGACCGTCTACCTCGCCGTCGCGAAACTGCACGCCAGCCGTCCGAATACGCGAGCGGCACGAGCGGAATCGGCGAAGGACGCGACGGGGGCTGCGGCGACCGCGGAGGCGCGCTATCTCGTCGAGGAGTTCGAGGTTCCCGACGAGAACACGGGCGAAGACCAGCAGATGCTGCCGTTCCGGACGCTGCACCTCAAGCTGCTCTCGGGCGCCGAGGACATGTCGGGGTTCGACGTGCTGCCAATCGCCCGCTTCGAGAAGAGCCGGTCGGACAACGGCGGCGTGGACCTCGACGTGAATTTCATCCCGCCGCTGCTCGCCTGCGACGCGTGGAAGCCGCTGTTGATCGACATCCTGCAGTCGCAGTTCCACCACCTGCGAAGCCGGCTGGAGAATCTGGCCAACAAGGTCATCACGCGCGGCGTGACGTTCGAGACGAACAACCCCGGCGACAACGTGCTGCTCGGCCGGCTCGCGGTGCTGAACGAGGCGTCCGCCGTGCTGAACACGATCGCGTTCGCCGAGGGAATCCACCCGTTCACGGCGTACCTGGAGATGTGCCGGCTGGTCGGCCAGTTGGCGGTTTTCACCGCCCATCGGCGCGTGCCGAAACTCCCCGCCTACGACCATGACGACCTGGCGACGTGCTTCTACCACGTCAAGCGGCAGCTCGACGAACTGGACGTGGACATCGCCCCCTACGAGGAGCGCTCCTTCGTCGGCGAGAACCTGCGCATGCAGGTCGCGATGGAGGCGAAATGGCTCGAACCGGCCTGGCAGATGTTCGTCGGCGTGCAAAGCACGCTGCCGCAGGCCGACATCATCCGCCTGCTGACCAAGCCGGGCCATTTCGACATGAAGATCGGCAGCGGCGACCGCGTCGACCAGGTGTTCGAGCGCGGCCTCAAGGGGCTGGAGTTCACGCACGCCCCGCAGCCGCCCCGCGTGCTGCCGGCGTCGGCGGGGCTGACGTACTTCCAGGTGAACCGCGACTCGCAGAAAACGGAATGGGTGGACGTGCAGCGTTCGTTGACTTTGGCGATCCGCGTGAACCAGAACCGCTTCGTGGTCGGCCCCGAAGGGAACATCCAGGGGCAGCGTTCCCTCGACCTGAAGCCGCAGGGGACGCAGGCCGCCACCTCGATCTCTTTCTCCTTGTTCCTGGTTGCGGGCGACGCCGCGAAGTCCTGACACGCGAACTGGCCAATCGGTGGGCGAGCGGTGCGGTTGGTCGCACTCCTCGCCACCCTCTACCTGTGGGGGATGAATGCGCAAGGAAATCGCCGACCTGGTCTTTCCGGTCTTCCGGAAAACCATCGAGATCAAGGAAGCCATCGCCGCGAACCCGCGCGCCCTCGACTTCGCCGACAGCCAGAAGAAGCTGTTGGCGCTCTTGCAGGCGCCGGTCCCCGATTCCCTCCGCCACGACATGATGGGGGACCAGCGGGCCTTCGACGCCTCCGTGAGCACGACGCGGGCCGGCTTCCTCGGCATCCGCTACGCCCTGGCGTGCTGGCTCGACGAGATCTTCATCAGTGATTCCTCCTGGCGCGACAAGTGGAACGACAGCAAGGTGGAGACGACCCTGTTCGGCATGAACGAGCGGGCGTCCGAGTTCTGGAAGCAGGCGCAGCGCGCCCAGACCCGCCCGACGCGCGACGCGCTGGAGGTCTACTACCTCTGTGCCATGCTCGGCTTCCGCGGCGAATTGATCGACGAACCTGCGGCGCTGGTCAAGTGGCGCGAGAACGTCGAGCCGCAGATCGTGCAGGGGGAAGGGCGGGAGTTCACGCCGCCCCCCGGCGTCAACGTGGTCCCGAACGTGCGTGCGCTCAAGGGCGCGTCGGTCATGCAGAAGTGGTTCCTCATCGCGACCGTGATCGGCCTGCTGCTCATCCCGCTGGTCATCGTGCTAGTGATGCGATAGTTCCGCCCGTCCCCACCTCAGGATTTTGAACCTTATGCTGAGCACCATCAGGCTGGTCTGGGAATGGATCAAGTGGATCGTCGCGGCGCTCGTCCCGTTCAAG
>JAYSSW010001036.1:0-5706 GCA_043720335.1 Planctomycetia bacterium | reverse complement strand
CTGCGCGGCGTCAAGGTCGGCGAGGAGTTCCCCATCTTCCCCGGCGAGAACTACGTCGGCCGCTCCGACGACAAGCCGGTCGACATGGACCTCACCTTCCAGGAACCCGAGGACCGCGTCTGGACCTCGCGCCAGCACGCCCTCATCATTTTCGACGACGTGGCCGGCACCATCACCGTCGAGGACCTCAACAGCTCGAACGGCACCTACGTCAACCGCGCCCGCGTCTACCCCGGCCAGCCGCGCCAGATGTTCGTCAACGACACCGTGCAGATCGGCACCGTCCATCTGCGACTGAAGGTGTAGCGCGGCAGGCGGCAGGATCCATTGGATGATTCAAGCCCGCTGCCGCTAGGCGGCGGGGTCGCCGCATGCGTTGACCCCACCGCCTAGCGGCAGCGGGCTTGATGACTTCAATCATTCAGCCCGCTGCCTTTGTTCTTTTCCCCCGGCAAGGAAACCCGCCCATGGCTCTGGTCTGTGCGCAGTGCTCGCGCGTGAATCCCGCCGACGCCGTCTACTGCTTCCACGACGGGGCGGCCCTCACCGGGCGCGGCGGGCCGGTCAACGCCGGCTCCGCGCCGTTCCCCAACCAGTTCGTCTTCCCCGGCGGGCAGTCCTGCCGCAACTTCGACCAGCTCGCCATGACCTGCCAGCAGAACTGGCGCGCCGCCGGCGACCTGCTCAAGCAGGGCTTCCTCTACTCCTTCTTCGGCGGCATGGGGCGCATCGACCTCGCGATGGCCGCCCAGGAAGCCGCCAAGTTCCCCGACCAGGACCGCGGACTCGACCAGCTGCTCGAGAAGCTGCCCACCCAGGCGCTGCAGCAGCCCAAGGTCAAGGCCGAGCCGAGCGACATCAGCCTCGGCCAAGTGAAGGTCGGCGTCGACCGCGCCACCGAGGTCCACCTCAGCAACCTCGGCATGCGCCTCCTCTACGGCTCCGTCGTCTCCGACTCGAAATGGCTCACCGTCGGCGACGCCCCGGGCCAGCCCCAGAAGTTCTTCCAGTTCCACAACGACGTCGCCATCCCGATCCACATCAAAGGCCAGCACCTCCGCGCCGGCACCAAGCCGCTCGAAGGCAAGCTCCTCGTCGAATCGAACGGCGGCAGCTTCACCGTCACGGTGCGCGCCGACGTGCCGGTCACGCCGTACCCTGGCGGGCTGTTCGCCGGCGCGGTGACGCCGCGCCAGATCGCCGAGAAGGCCAAGGCCAACCCCAAGGACGCCGCCCCCTCCTTCGAGAACGGCGCCGTCGCCCAGTGGTACGTCAGCAACGGCTGGCTCTACCCGGTCCAAGGCCCCACCATGCCCGGCACCGGCGCCATCCAGCAGTTCTTCGAGGCCCTCGGCGTCGCCAAGGCCCCCAAGGTCGAGATCAACCTCCAGGCCATCAGCCTCCAGGGCGCCGTCGGCGACGTCCTCAACGCCAACCTCGAAGTCTCGTCCCAGGAACGCAAGGTCGTCTACGCCTGGGCCGTCTCCGACCAGGACTGGATCACGTTCGGCGCCACCAAACTGGTCGGCCGCACCGCCACCGTCCCCGTCACCATCCGCGTCCCCGGACTCGGCTCGAAGCTTGTCGAGACCAAGATCCAGGTCGTCGGCAACGGCGGGCAGAAGTTCACCGTCCCCCTCAAGATCAACGTCACCGGAGGCAACCTCGACGCCGACGTGGTCGCCGTCGCCGCAATCGACGACGACGTGCCGACGCTGCTGGCGCTCGACGACGACAACCCGTTCGCGATCTCGTCCGCGCCTCCGCCGGTCCCGACGCCGCGAGCGCCGCCTCCGCCGGTCCCGACGCCGCGAGCGCCGGAGCGCCGCCCGGAGCCGGAACCGGTGCTGCTGACGACCGACGAGGACGAGTCGTCGCTGGAAGTCGAATGGTCGAAATCGCCCCGCAGCAACAAGCCTGGCAAGCTGACGGCGCCGACGGGCCGCTCGCCGTGGCCCCATCTGGTGCCGCTCGGCCTGCTCCTGTCGGCGGTGGTCGGCCTGTTCGTCCACGACCTCTTTTTCAGCCGGGCGGGGGGCGGGGGCGGCGGAACCGAAACCGGCGCCGACACGGAGCCTCGCATCGGCATCTTATTCGACCACGGCCCCGGCGACAAGAAGCTCCCCGTCAGCGGACTCAACCGCCTCACCTTCGGCGTCGTCAAATGGGACGGCCCCCCCGGCAAGGCCAGCTCCTCCTACTCCAAGCTCACCTTCGACGAACGAGGCCAGAAGAACCGCACCGTCCTCCTGATCGACGACCGCCCCAAGGTCTTCGGCAAGCTCCCCGAGGGGAAGTGGTCCGTCCCGGCGTACGACGTCAAGGGGCGCAAATTCGCCAAGTCCGGCACCTTCGCCTACCAGGCCGAGAACATCTTCGTCACCCAGGAGGTCTCGCTGGAGAAGGGGGAGCCGATCCAGGTCGCCCCCGAGAAGTACGAGGCGGTCTACGACACCTGCCTCGTGAAGTACCGCATCGAGAACCGGGGCAAGCAGCCCCACAAGGTCGGCCTGCGCTTCCTGCTCGACACCTACATCGGCACCAACGACGGCGTGCCCTTCACGCTCCCCGGCGAGAAGGAGCTGGTCAGCACCTTCAAGAAGTTCGACGACCCCACGCAGGTTCCCGGCTTCATCCAGGTGCTGGAGAACCCCGACTTGAAGAACCCCGGCCTGATCGCCCAGCTCAATCTGCGCATCAGCGACAAGATCGAACCCCCCGGCGAGGTGCGGCTGACACGTTGGCAGCAGGAGAAGCTCGACGTCTGGGACGTGCCGCTGCTCGACATGCAGCGCGATTCCTCGGTGGTGATGTACTGGCAGCCTGCGGTGCTGGAGCCGGGCCGCGAACGCGTGGTCGGCTTCACCTACGGGCTGGGCCAGGTCGAGGTCGGCCCCGAAGCGATGCTCGGCGTGACCGCCAACGGCGAGAAGTACGTCGGCGGCGAGATCACCGTGGTCGCCCTGGTCGCCGACCCGAAGGCGACGGGCGTGAAGCTCGACTACGACAAGAGCAAGTTCACCCTGGCGAAGGAGACCCCCGACTCGCAGCCGGTCCCCGCGAGCAAGGAGGGCAAGGCGTCGCCGATCACCTGGCGCCTGCGCGCGACCGCCGAAGGCCCGGCGTTCCTCGCCGTGACGACGGAGGGCGGCCAGGCCGTCACGCGCCGCGTGCGCGTGGTCATCACGCGGAACTCGCTGTTCTAGGCGGCAGACCTGCGGCCTGGACAAGACGGGCTTCCGAGGAGGCAGCAATGATTCGTCGCTTCACCGCGGTCCTGGCCCAGCCGCTCGCTGCGGCGTGGCTGTTGCTGTGCGTCGCGTCATGCGGGCGATCTCCTTCGGGGGACGATGCAAGAAAGCTGCTGGAGCTGAAGGGCGGCGCCATCCTGACCTTCGCCATCGAGGAAACCCCCGCTGGCGCCGGCCTCGTCGACGCCAAGTCGCTCGTGAAGGAGTTGAAGGCACGGCTTGATCCCGCCGATTTGCACAACGTCGCCGTACGCATGGCGGGGAATGACAAAATTGAAGTGATCCTGCCCTCGGCTGGCGACGATGGTTCGCAGGAGGCGAAACGTGTGAAACGATTGTTGAAGAAGGGATCATTGGAGATCTGCGTGCTGGCCAACGCCGACGACGACAAGGAAGCGATCGACGACGCGATCAAATCCATCAATCACGCCGCGCTGAAAACGACGCGGGAGCTGGAAGAATCGCAGCTGGAAGGGCGGCCGCCGCCAGGTCCGCGAACCGGCGAGCTCGCCATCGAGTTGAAACGCTACGACCTCGCGCTGGCCAAGGGGGCGGCGTGCCGGGTGACCTACCGTTGGGTGGAGCTGGGGCCTCACGAACTTCGGCAGCTCAATCTTGACGAGGACTCGAAAGCCGATCCTCGTCGGAACCACGCCTACAAGGAGGCGGCTTCGTCTCGCGGCATGGCGGTCCAGCTGGCGACGCCCGACCGCAAGCTGCTGAATGGCGCCTTGTTCTACAGCCGCGAGTGCAGGAGCCGCGATTTGTCCCCGGAGGAGCGGACGGCGAAGCCGTTCGAGTATTTCGTCCTGTGCCGCGATCCGGAGATCGTGGACGGCAAGCAGACCCCCAGGATCGACGGCAGCTTCCTCGTCGAAGCGAGCAAGGAGTCGTCGCATGAAGGCCAGCCAGCCGTGTTCTTCACCTTCAGCGCGAAGGGGGGGAAACTGATGGGCGACCTCACGGGCAAGAACACGCCTTCCCATGGGGAGCGTATGCACAAGCGACTGCTTGCGATCGTCATCGATGGCCTGGTCGTTTCCGCACCGAGCATCGACTCCGTCGTCAGCACCTGGGGCCAGATAGCCGGTCCCAATTTCACCGAGAGGCAGGTTGACGAAATGGTACGCAGCCTCCGATGGAGCATGCTGCCTGTGACGTTGCGGCCTTTCGGAGAGTCCGTCGTCGATCCCGCGAAAAAGTAGTCCTTGGCAGCGGTGCTGCCGCGTTTCGCCCAGTCGCGAACGTGTTCATCCCGTCGAGGGAGCTGGAACGGCTGTCGTCGCAACGTTCCTCGAACTGCCTGCTCGACTGGGAGGAAACCATCCATGAACGTGGCGCCAATCCGACCTTGGTTCGTTCGGGCAAACAAGCCCGTTCTGCGGCGCCTGCTGTTCAGCGCGCTGATCGCTTCGGCCCTGCTCGCCGGAGCGGGGCGCGCGGCGGCGCAGGTTAGGAAATTCACGCCCCAGTTCTCCCAGGACATCGAGGTCGTCCAAGGGGAGCCTGCGGAGGCGAGCGGCGAGCTGGCCTTGATCTTCACCAAGGGCGTGCAGCAGTTCGTCGTTCTGACCCGGAAGGATCTCGACTTCATCGAGCGCGACGTGAAGGTCGACGCTCCGCCCGGCCTCGACGTGAAGCTGCTGCAGGTGCAGGCGCGCGCTGCCGCAGTGAATTTCCGCCAGTTCGAAGCGGAGTACACGGGGGACGGCTGCGTCGTCTCCTGCCGGGTCCAGATCACGGCGAACGGGGAGGCCCCGCAGGGCAAACAGACGGTGCAAGTCAGCCTGATCGGCGCGAACAGGATCGCCACGACCAACTTTGCGGAGCTGGGCGGCTACCGTTCCGAGGCCGACTTCCGCTTCAACGTGCAGGTTTTCGCCTCGCGGGAAGCGCGGGAGTCGATGAGGCAGCGCGAGGCCGCCGAGGTCCGGCTCCAGGCCTGGACCTTCTGGACGAAGGTCGGCGGAGTGCTGCTGGCCAACCTCCTGGTCTGCCTCCTCGCGTTCCGGCTCTACCGCAAAGCCAACCGGGGCAAAGGCGTCGTACGCATCGACCAATCGGACCCCGTCCCCCGCGTCTGCATGTGCTGCGGCGCCTCCGAGGACGTTCGCAGGTCGGAGAAGACGTTCACCTGGTCCAGCTGGGGCGGCTCCGGCATCGCCGGCGCGGTCGCGCACCTGGCGACCAGCAGGTCCGTCCCCCTCCGCGTCGCCCTGTGCGGCAAGCACCGCAGCTACTGGTCCGGCCGCTCCTTGCTAAAGGTTCTTTGCGTGCTGCTGTTCTTCGTCCTGCTGATCGGTGGCTTGGCCGCGTTTGTCTGGCTTCTCATGCGTGGAGAATCCTTCCTCGCAACCGTCGCCATGGGCGAAGGCTGGTTGTTGGGCACGATCGCTTTGGTTTTCATCGTCCGAACCTCGATCGAACCGGTCGGAATCTTCGGCTCCAGCGTGAC
>JAYSSW010001035.1:0-2693 GCA_043720335.1 Planctomycetia bacterium | reverse complement strand
AACGTCCCAGACCTTCGCCTCCTCGATCTTGTCGAGATGCAGGTCGATGGCGGTCGTGTCGATCTCGGCCGGCGGCGGATTCACGATCAACTGCTTGGCGGCGATGGCGAGGGCGAGATCGCGGTCCGAGAGGTACATGGGCGCGTCCTTCGGTTCAGGCGGTGGTCGCGGCGGCAGGCAGGATCGGCGTGGGCCGCGCAGCCGTCTGGTCCCTGCGGACCGCCAGCACCTCGCCATCGGGGACTTCGACGGCCACCTGGTCGGCGCCAAGGTCATCCACGATGCGGGCGGCGATGTAGCCGTCGATCTCGTGGCTGGTCGCTTCCGAGTCGAGGAGCGGCTTCTTCTCGGCGTTCCAGCAGTAGTGTAGCGGAACGGGGCCGGAATGCATTTCCCGGTTCGCAAGGACGATCTCGAAGGCTCGCTCGCTGGAGAACAGCCCCTGCGAGAGCTTGCACTTGACCGCGACCAGATTCCTGAGTGTCATCGCTGTCCTCGCTTTTCGGGCCGATTTCATCGTTGAACCAACTTGACCGCAGCACATCGGCAAACGGCGACGGAAACTTTGTCCAGCGTACACGCTCCCGCGAGCACGTCAAGATCCGTCGCGTAAAAACAAAGCCGCCCGGCGAAGGACTCTCCTTCGCCGGGCGGCTTGCGTTTCGATGGTCCTACACGATTCGGCTACTGCGGCGACTGCAACTGCGGCTGTTGAAGCGGCGGCAGCTGGAGCGGCGAGGTGGGCAGCGGCGCGACGGGCGGTTGCGGCGCGGGCTGCTGCGGCATCGGCGCGGGCTGCTGCGGCATCGGCGCGGGCGTGGTCGGCGTCGCCGGGGGCAGCACGGCGGGGGGCGCCGGGCGCGTCGGCGGCGGCGCGTCGTCGCTGTAGAAGCGCGTGTTCTCCTCGCGCTGCACCGGCTCGGACAGGCCGTCGGCCCGGACGTGGACGCGGAACCGGGCGTTGCCCGGCGTCTTGCCTCGCACCTGGATCTGATAGATCACGTCGGCCTTCGGGGCCAGCCGAGGCAGCGCGTCGAAGATCAGCTCGCGTCCCTCGGTGCGCGGGTTGATGTTGCTGGCGCCGCACTTCGCCGAGATGAGCTGCACCTGCTCGGGCAGCGTGCAGTTCACCTGCAGGTTCGTCTCGGTCTTCGTGCCGGTGTTCGTGATGCGGAGCTGGTAGGCGGTCTCGGCGCCAACTTCCACCGGATCGTCGAGATCGACCAGCTCGATCATCAGCGACGGCACGCCTTCGACCTTCGTGCGGACTTCGGCTTCGGTCTTCAGGCCGCGCACGGTCGTCACCTGGGCGGCGAGCCTGTGGTCGCCGGGGACGATCGGGATCAGGTCGATGGTGACCTCGCGGGACTGGCCGGGCTGCAGGTCGCCGAGGGTCCAGAGGACGGTGCGGGTCGGTTCGTCGAACTGGCCGCCCTGGGTGGCGGAGTGGAACTTGAAGCCTGCGGGGACGACTTCCTGGAGCGCGACGGAGTTGGCCGGGGCGCTGCCGGGGTTCATCACCTTCAAGACGTAGGTGGCGCGGCGGTCGAGGAAGCGGAGCTTCGGGCCGCTCATCGCCAGGTCGAGCTTGGGCAGCAGGATCTCGATGGTCGCGTGGTCGGTGGCGCTGATGCCGTTCTCGCCGACGGCGATGGCCATGCACTTCTGCGGGCCGCTGCCCTTGGCGATGCACTGGAGCTGCATCGTCTGGATCTGCTTCGGAGGCAGGTCGCCGACGTCCGCTTCGATGATGCGGCCGTTCTTGTGCTCCAGGCCTTCCGGGAGGACCGCCTTCAGCTTCACCTTCTCGGCGGTGCCGTCGCCGGGATTGGTGACGGCGAACAGCAGCGTGACTTCCTCGCCGGCGACCACCTTGTCGGGAGCGCGCATCTTCACGGCCAACTGCGGCTCGCGGACCTGCACCTGCATCGCCGACGTGACCGCGAAGCTGACGGTCGCCTGGCAGTTGAGGGCGCCCCGCGCGGTCGACAGCATCTGCACGTCGATGCGCTTGGTCTGCTCCGGCGCCATCGTGCCGAGCGTCCAGACGAGTTCGCCCTGCTCCAGCGTCGCTTGCGGCTCGCTGGCCTTGCAGGTGACGCCGGTCGCCAGCCGATGCCGGACGACGACATTCTGCACGGAAGCGCTGCTGAGGTTGCGGACGATGAGCTGGCAGGCGATCGGCTGGTTGAGCCGAGCCGACTGCGGCCCGACCCATTCCACGCTGACGGAAGGCTGCACGCGGCCCGCGCGCTGTTCGTTCGTCGAAGCGGCTGGCGTGGCCGTCGTCTTGTCGTTCTTGACCGGCTCGGCGCCGGAGTTGAGCGCCGGCAGCGCGAACGGGTTCGGCGCCGGGTTCGCGGGCGGCGGCGGTGTGTGGTTGATGATCTGCGGCCCGCCGGCGGGCTGGAACGGCGGCATCGGCGCCAGCGGCTCGACCCCCGGAATGCCCAGCGGCATCGGCGTCGGCTTGCCCAGCGGCGGCTGCTCCTGCCCCAGAGGCGGCAGCGTCCCCAGCCCCTGCGGCGGGATCAGCGGCGGACGCGTCAGCTCCGGCGGCGGGGTGACGGGCCGCTGCACCGTCGTCGGCGGAGGCAGCACCCCCGGCGGCAGGTCCGGCATCGGCCCCGCCTGCTGCTGCCCCAGCACCGCCTGCCCCAGCAGCGTCGCCAACAGCCCCGTCCCCGCGACAC
>JAYSSW010001034.1:0-2694 GCA_043720335.1 Planctomycetia bacterium | reverse complement strand
GCGTGTCGGGGCTGCCGACGCGCAGCGAGGAACGCGCGGCTGTCGCTGCGCGAGTCGCCTCGCCGTCATAGATCGTCGTCGCGCGGTGCGGCCTCGCTTGGCGCTTCGGGCTCAGCGGCGTTCCAGTCTGAAATCTGCAATCACCCATCTGAAATCAAAAATCACTCCCGCCTCAGCGCCTGGATCATCGGCGTGCGCAGCGTGGTCCAGACGGCGAACAGGCCGGCGGCAAGGCCCGACGCGATGACCAGCCCAAGCAGCGTGGCGATGCGCAGCCAAAGCACGTCGGCGCCGCTGCCGAGCAGGTGCGGGGCCACGGCGAGCAGGGCCGCGCCGGCGCCGGCGAGCAGGCCCAGCAGCAGCAGAAGCAGGTTCTCCGCCAGCACCAGCCAGGCCAGCTTGCCCGAGCGGAAGCCGAGCGCCCGCAACAGGGCGAGTTCGCTACGCCGCTCCCAGACGCCGCGTAGCAGGACGATGGCCAGCCCCGCCGCGCCGAGCACCAGGCCGAGACCGCCCAATGCTTGAAAGGTCGACAGGTAGGTGTTCTGCACGGCCAAGTAGTTCTGCAGCCGGCTCGCGGTCGTCTGCACGTCCAGCCCGGTGCCGTCCAGACCTTTCTGAATCAGCTGCTTCACCTTCGCCGGGTCGGCGTCGCCGGTGTCGACGAGGGCGAACGAAAAGCCTTCCTGGCGCGGATGCAGCTTCAGGAAGTTCGACTCCGCAATCAATAGCTCGCTCTGGAAGATGCTCTCGTGCAGCAGCCCGACGATGCGCAGCGATACTTTCCGGCCCTGGTCGTCGTTCACTTCGACGGTGCTGCCGAGCGACACCTTGAAGATCCACTGGGCGATGTTGGCGTCGATGATCGCCGGGATGGCGCCGTCGTCGAGCTTCGTTTCAAGCAGCGTCCACGGGTTCGCCTTCTCATCCTTCGAGATTGCCTGTGAGGATGCGAACTGGAAGCCGCCGCGTGTGACAAGACTGCTCGACACGCCCATCAGCTTCGGCTTGAGGGGCTGGTACAGGTTCAGGCAGCTGGCATCGTCGCCGGGCTGCACGCGGCACGGCCAGAAGCGCACGTCCTTCAGCAGCGGGTCGGCCAGGTTCAGCTCGTCGCGCACGGCGGGCTGGTTCAGGTCCTGGTAGAACGGCACCGCCCCTTCGACGAGCAGCGCGAAGCCGCCGCTGCCGCTGGTCTTGCTGGCGAAGTCGCGGCCTGGCTCCTTGTGGAACGACTCGACGGCGACGACGAGGAACGTCGCCGCTGCGAGCAACCCCACGGTGAGCAAACTGCGGACGGCGTTGCGGGAGGCGTTGCGGAAGCCGAGCATGCCGACGCTGGGCTGCGGGTTGCTCGACCTGCCCCCCGCCTTCAGCCAGCGCCACGCCCCCGCGAGCGCGGCGGTGAGAAGCAGCGCGCCGCTGCCGAAGAAGCTGCCCGCCTTCGCGTCAGCCGAGGGAAGCGCCATGCCGGCGGCGACACACGCCGCTGCGCCGACGAGGCTGCCGACGATCAGCCAACGGCTGACGGCCCCCGCCGGCGCGTCGGCGGCGCCCGGCTCCTGCGTCTGCCCGGCCAGCAGCGAGCGAGGAGTTAGGCTTCCCAGGATGCGCGTCGCCCACAGGATCGTGAGCAGGCTCACCACCAGCGACGCGACGTAGCCGATGACGAAGCTGAGCGGCTGGGCGTGTAGTTGCAGGAAGCCAAGGCTTTCGCCGTCGGGCCAGTTGGCGCGGAGCAGCTTCAGCATCAGCGGCGCGTACGCCAGCGCCCCAGCCAAACCCACGAATCCGCCCAGCACGGCGAGGATCGCCCCTTCGCCGAGCAGCAGTCGGCGCACCTGTTGCTGGCTCCAGCCGCTCGCCAGCAGCAAGCCGATCTCGCTGGCCCGGCGGTCGATGTTCAATCGGAACAACAGGCCGACCAACAGCAGCGCCGACACGATGAGGAAGAAGCTGAGGGCGAGGAACAGCATGCCGAAGTCGGTCGCCCCGCTGCTGGCCGCGACCGCTTGCTCGCGCACTTTCTGGAAGACGAAGCCCCCCTGCTCCGGCTGGATCGCCGCGAGCAACGCCGCCGCGAGGTCCACCTTGCCCTTGGGGTAGATCTGCATGCTCGTCACGTCGCCATGCCGGGTGCCCCACAGCTTCTTGGCCGTCTCCAGCGAGACATACGCCTTCGGGGCGGTGCGGTAGCGTTTCCAGTAGTTTTCGTCGGCCTGCTTCACGCGCTTGGCGTTGTACGGGAACGGCGGATTCTCCCAGCTCGACATGTCGAGCTTGTCGGTGATGCCAGGGAACTCCGGCGTCAGGTCGGGATCGTCGAACTGGTCCTTGAGCGGGAAAATCATCACGACGTTGAAATCGACCTGCTTGCGTTCGAGGTGGTTCTTCGCGTCCGGCGAGTAGTAGGTGATGGTGGCCTTGTCGTCGCGCTTGGCCTTGAGCGGCGAGCCGGGCCAGTCCATCAAAACGATCTGGTCGTCCTTCGGAACGAAGGAAATCGCCCCCCCCATCTTCAACGTGGAGTGCGGATGGCTGGCGACGACCGAGTACGGCACCTCGACGCCGTTGACCGCGATCGTGTCGGCCAGGTAGATCAGCGACGGAACAACCTTCGCGTAGAGGTCGGCGCCGACGCGCTCGGCGGCCTTGGCAACGAACGGCGGCAGGTACATCGTTGCGCTTTCGAGG
>JAYSSW010001033.1:0-2696 GCA_043720335.1 Planctomycetia bacterium | reverse complement strand
AGAAGGAAAAGGACGTCTTCAACTACCCCGCCCAGCTCAAGGCCGGCAAGGACGTGAGGAAGATCGTCTTCATCGCCGACACCAGCTCGCACGGCGCGCGCGGCAACCACGAGTTCATGGCCGGCGCCATGTACATCGCCCGCACGCTCAACGACAAGTACCCCAACGTCCATGCCGTCGTCCATCCGCACCATGCCTGGCCGAAGGACCTGTCGCACGCCGACTGCATCATCGTCCTGCTCAACCACGGCGGGCCGGCGGCGACCAACCCGCAGGTCAAGGAGGCGATGAAACGCGGCGCCGGCTTCATGGCCGTCCACTACGGCGTCGAGGTCAACAAGGGCGAACAGGGCAGGAACTACCTCGACTGGATCGGCGGCTACTTCGAGGCCAACTGGTCCGTCAACCCGCACTGGACCCCGACCTTCGCCAAGATCCCCGTCCATGAAACCACGCGCGGCGTCAAGCCGTTCACCCTCAACGACGAGTGGTACTACCACATGCGCTTCGTCGATGGCATGAAGGGGGTCACGCCGGTCCTGTCCGCGCTCCCCAAGCTCGACACCATCGCGGGAGGCGGCAAGAAGACCACCTCGCACGGCGGCAACCCCGACGTCTACGCCGCCGTCGCCGCCGGCAAGCAGCAGCACATGGCCTGGGCCTACGACCGCCCCGACGGCGCCCGCGGCTTCGGCTTCACCGGCTACCACAAGTACTCCAACCTCCGCGACGACAGCTTCCGCACCCTGCTGCTGAACGCCGCCGCCTGGACCTCGAAGCTCGCCGTCCCCGAGGGAGGCATCGCCACGCCGACCCCCAGCGCCGACGCGATGGAGAAACTCCTCGACGAAGCGCTGCGCCTCCGCAAGTAGGAGGATCGATCTTTCTCGCAAAGACGCGAAGCCGCCAAGAAGAATCGGACCTGCTCACACCAGGTGGCGACGATGCTTCTTGGCGGCTTCGCGTCTCTGCGCGAGTGCTGTATCTACCCTGTGTGGGCAGGAGTGAGGCGTCTTTCAGAGCCACGACTGGTAAGGAGTGGCCGGCCTCGCGCGACGATTCGGATTCTGGGCGTTGGATTCGGGTTAGCCACTCCTTACCAGTCGTGGCTCTTGAGTCTTGTTTCAGTCCGCGCAAAGCACATGGAAATCTCCCTGCTTTCTCGCGCGGAAACGGCGGATCGTCTGGTAGAATGAAGGTTGGCTCTCCCTCCCACCCGCCGAAGCATTTTGCCATGCGAATCCTCCTCTCCTGCCTGCTGGTGGCTGCGCTCGTTTCGCCCTGCCATGCCGGCGATGCGCCGGGTCTGCACGTTTCGCCGGCCAGCACGCTGCTGCACGGCAAAGCCGCACGGCAGCAGCTTCTCGTCACGCAGGCGGTCGCTGGGAAGAGCCTCGACCGCACCCGGATCGCCAAGTTCCGCTCGACGGCGCCCAGCGTCGTTCAGGTCGACGCGGCGGGGGTCGTCACGCCGGTCGGCGACGGGGTCGGCGCCATCGTCGCTTCCGTGGACGGGCAGGAGGTCCGCGCGTCGTTCAAGGTGGTTGAAGGCGCCCGCTACCTGCCCGCGACCTTCGAGAAGGACATCCAGCCGATCCTCGCCCGCACCGGCTGCAACAGCGGCCCCTGCCACGGCAAGGCGCGCGGGCAGAACCACTTCCAGCTCTCGCTGCTCGGCTTCGACGCCGACTTCGACTTCCACGCGCTCACCCAGGAAGCGCGCGGCCGTCGTCTCTTCCCCGCCGCGCCGCAGCACAGTTTGTTGTTGTTGAAAGGCGCCGGCATGACCTCGCACGGCGGCGGGCGAAGGATCATCGAAGGCAGCCCGCACTACGAGATCCTGCGCCGCTGGATCGCCGACGGCACGCCGCGCACGCCGAAGGACGAGCCGCTGCTGGAGCGGATCACCGTCGAGCCGGGCGAGCGCATCCTGGCGGCCGGGTCGGAGCAGCAGCTCGTCGTCACCGCCCATTTCGCCGACAAGACGACGCGCGACGTGACCCACCTGACGATGTTCCAGTCGAACGAAAGCGTGATCGCGGCGGTCGATTCGGAGGGGCGCGTGAAGGCGGGCCCGCTGCCGGGCGAGGCGGCGATCATGGCCCGGTATCTGGAAAAATTCGCGGTGTGCAACATCCTGATCCCGCTGCCGAAGGCCGCCCCCGCCGAGGCGTACGCGAAGCTGCCGCGCGGGCACTTCATCGACCGGCACGTCTGGGACAAGCTGCAGCAGCTCGGCGTGACGCCGTCGGAGCCGTGCAGCGACGCCACCTTCCAGCGCCGCGCCTACCTCGACGTGATCGGCAAGCTGCCGACGCCGGAGGAGACGAAGGCGTTCCTCGCGGACGTTTCGGGCGACAAGCGCGAGAAGCTGGTCGACGCGCTGCTGGACCGGCCGGAGTACGCCGACCACTGGGCGAACAAGTGGGCCGACCTGCTGAGGCCGAACCCGTACCGCGTCGGCATCAAGGCGGTCTTCAGCCTCGATGCGTTCCTGCGCGACTCGTTCCGCCGCAACAAGCCGTACGACCAGTTCGTGCGCGAGATCGTTACGGCCCAGGGAAGCACGTTCCGCAACGGGGCGACGGTGGTGTTCCGCGACCGCCGCGAGCCGGACGAGCTGACGACGATCATGAGCCAGCTCTTTCTCGGCGTGAGATTGGAGTGCGCCAAGTGCCACCACCACCCGTTCGAGG
>JAYSSW010001032.1:0-5715 GCA_043720335.1 Planctomycetia bacterium | reverse complement strand
CCATCGCTTGCGCTCCGGGTTCGTGAATCTCACGTCATTCGCTGATGCTGACGACCGCTTTGATGACGCCGGTTTCGGGCTGCGTGTACGAAGGGAACACGTCGATCAGCTCCTCGAACGTCGCGCGGTGGGTGATCCACGGGCGCGTGTCGATGCGGCCCTCCTCGATTAGCGCGACGATGCGGGCGAAGTCGGCCGACAGGGCGTTGCGCGAGCAGAGGAGCGTCCCTTCGGGGCGGTGGAAGAGCGGGTGGCGGAAGCGGACCTCGTCGGTGGTGATGCCGACGAAGACGAGCCGGCCAGCGTGCGTGATGAGCGTGAAGGCGCTGGACATCGACGCGCTGCTGCCAGTGGCGTCGATGACCACGTCGGGGAGGTGGCCGTCGGTCAGGTCGCGCAGCTCCTTGTCGAGCTGGTCGGACGGCTGCAGCGTGTGGGCGACCCCCATCGTCTTCCTGCAGAAGTCGAGGCGCTGGGCGTTCGTGTCGAGGACGATCGTCTTCGCGCCGGTCAGTTTGACGAACTCGATCACCGACAGGCCGATCGGGCCGGCGCCGATGACCAGGCACGACTCGTCGCTTTTCAGAGCCGCGCGGTTGACGGCGTGGCAGCCGATGGCGAGCGTTTCGACGAGGGCCAATTGCTCGAAGGCGAGCGTGCGCGAGACGTGCAGCTTGCGGGCGGGGACGGTGAAGAAAGGCCGCAGGCCGCCGTCGCAGTGGACGCCGAGGGTCTGGTGCTTCTCGCAGCAGTTGGTGTGGCCGCGCCGGCAGGCGTAGCACTGCTGGCAGTTGATGTAGGGCTCGACGGAGCAGCGGTCGCCGGCGCGGACATTAGTAACATCTGCGCCGACCTCGACGACTTCGACGCCGAGTTCGTGACCGGGGATGCGCGGGTAGCTGAAGAAGGGCATCTTGCCGAGGTAGCCGCTGAGGTCGGTGCCGCAGATGCCGACCTGGTGGACGCGGACGAGGGCGTCGCCGGGGCCGGGCCTGGTCGGTTCCGGAACGTCGATCTGCCGCCAGTTCTTCGGGGAGTCGAGGGAGAGGGCCTTCATCGAAAGTCTCACTTCGTGGGCTGGGGGTCGTTGTTTTCGGGGCGGCCTTCGGTGTAGAACCAGTTGTGGATCGGGCGCAGGATTTCGAGAACCTCGCCAAGCAACGGCTCGTTGATCGGCTGGTCGGCCCAGTCGGCCCACTTGCGGACGTTGTCGGGGTTCGCCGAGCCGACCACGCACGTCGCCAGGTCAGCGTGCCTCAGCGAGAACTGCAGCGCGAGCTGGGCGATGTCGGTCCCCTGGGCGGCGCAGTGCTCCGCCGCTCGGCGGCAGACGCGGCGCACCTCGTCGGTCGCCTTGTGCCACGGCGGCAGCGCGCCGTTGGTCAGCAGCCGCGCGCTGAACGGGGCGGCGTTCATGATGCCAACTTCCTTCTGCTTCAAGTAGGGCACCAGGTCGGCGAGCATCGCGTTCTGCAGCGTGTAATGGTTGTACGACAGCACGACATCGAGGGGCGCCCGGTCGAGGACGTAGCGGAACATCGCCATCGGGTAGCCGCTGACGCCGACGAAACGCACTTTGCCCTGCTCCTGGATGCGTCGAAGGGCGGGCAGCGTTTCGTCGATGATCTGCCGCATGTCGATGAACTCGATGTCGTGGCACAGGACGATGTCGAGATGGTCGACCCCCATGCGGTGCAGGCTGACGTCGATGCTCTCAATCACTCGCTTTGCGGAGAAATCGAAGTGGGCCGCGTCGTAGCGGCCGAGCTTCGTGCCCAGAATATATTGCTCGCGCGGCACGCCGCGCAGGGCGACGCCGAGCAGGCATTCGCTCATGCCGCGGCCGTAGAAGGGGGACGTGTCGATGAAGTTCATGCCGAGGTCGAGGGCGACGCGGACGGAGCGGACCGCTTCGCCGAGATCGACGGGTCGGAACTCCTGGCCGAGTGACGACGCACCGAAGCTGAGCCAGGGGAGCTTCAGGCCGGTGTTGCCGAGCGGTCGGAACTGCATGAAGGGGCGCTCCGGAGCGGAAGGAGGGCGGCGAGGCGGACCCTGCAATCCTAGCTTTCGGCCTTTTTTTCACCATCCCATGCGCGGCGATTTTTTCCGGCGAGACGGATGTGCGGCGAACGGCCCGTGTAAGCGGGCTGGTAGAACCACGCGCGGGTTGAAAGTTCCACCAGCCCGCTTACGCAAGCCGTTCGCCGGAACACGCCAATCCACAACTCGCCAAAGTAGCCACTGGACGCGGGGCGGCGTTTCATGGAAAATGATCGAACCTGCCCCCCTGCACCGGTCCATCCACCCCTCCTGAGGTTGCCTCCATGAAACGACTCGTCGGCGTCGGAGCGATGCTTCTACTCGTCGCTCCCGCCATCTTCGCGGACTCGTACGACCAGATGGACTACGGGCCGTTCATCTCGTCCACCTATGTCCTGAACGCCCCGAAGGACAACTACGCCCATCGCGGCGTCGCCATCAAGTTCCTCGCCCTCCTCGACGGCGAGAAAGCCCCCGAATACAAGGCCCCGGAGAAGGGCAAAAAGCCCCAGCCCATCCAGCACCCCGCCATCTGCGGCGTCATCTTCGACACCGAAACCCTTCGCTACGCCGGCATGTGGAGCGGCGGCTTCATCACCTGGAACAGCGTCGTCTTCAACGGCGACCACGGCAGCAACCCCCGGCCCGTCGGCGCCCAGATCACCGGCGTCAAGCCCGGACCCGGCTGGGCCAAGGCTGGCGACTTCAAGGACCCCCGTGCCATCCCCCACGAACCCATCCCCCGCGACTGGGCCGCCTACAAGGGCCTCTACCGCCACGGCAACGACGTCGTCTTCTCCTACACCGTCGGCAAGGCCGCCATCCTCGACCACCCCACTGTGGTCGTCGTTGGCAAGACCCGCGTCTTCCGCCGTGACCTCAACATCACCGGCATCGACGCCCCGCTCGAAACCGTTCTCACCGACTTCGACGCCAGCGTGAAAGTCGCCATCGACGGCGCCAGCGCCACCCTCGACAAAGGCGGCGACATCACCAAGGTCCAGGTCACTGGCGCCAAGGGAGCCACGCTCGCGGTCGTCGACAAGACGCGCCTCGTGCTGAAGCTCGCCGACAACGGCCCGACCGCCAAGCTGCAGATCGCGATTTGGAAGCAGTCGCCCGACTCGGCCAACGTCGGCGAAACGGTCGCCAAGAGCGAACCGGCCGACCTCGCCCCGCTCACCAAGGGGGGCAAGTCGATCTGGAACACGCCGAGCATCACCAAGGGGACCATCGGCGACAACAAGTCCGCCTACACGATGGACACGATCGGCGTCCCCTTCGACAACGCCACCAAGTCGTGGATGCGTTTCGGCGGCCTCGACTTCTTCAAGGACGGCCGCGCCGCCATCTCGACCTGGTCGGGCGACGTGTGGATCGTGTCGGGCCTCGACGACAAGCTCGACAAGGTCACCTGGAAGCGCTACGCCGCCGGCCTGTTCCACGCCCTCGGCCTGAAGATCGTCGACGACGTGGTCTACGTCCTCGGCCGCGACCAGATCACTCGCCTGCACGACTTCAACAAGGACGGCGAAGCCGACTTCTACGAATGCTTCAACAACCAGGCGATGATCACGCAGAACTTCCACGAGTTCACCTTCGACCTGCACACCGACCCCGAAGGCAACTTCTACTTCATCAAGGGCGGCCCGGTCCGTCCGGGCGGACGCGGCTGGGACAAGCTGACGCCGCACCACGGCTGCGTCTTCAAGGTCTCGAAAGACGGCTCGAAGCTCGAAGTCGTCGCCCGCGGCTTCCGCGCCCCCAACGGCATGAGCGTCGGCCCCAAGGGCGAAATCACCAGCGGCGACAACGAAGGGACCTGGACGCCGACCTGCCCGATCAACTGGATCAAGCCGGGCGGCTTCTACGGCGTGCCCGACTTCGCCGTGTCCAGCGACGGCAAGAAGCCGACCGTGCGCGACAACCCGCTCTGCTGGCTGCCTCACAACGGCGTCGACAACTCGAACGGCGCCCAGGTCTGGATCACCGGCGACAAGTTCGGCCCGCTGTCGAACCAGCTGCTGCACACGTCGTACGGCACCTGCACGCTGTACGCGGTGCTGAAAGAAGAAGTCGACGGCCAGATGCAGGGCGGCGTCGTGTCGCTGCCGCTCAAGTTCGACAGTGGCATCTGCCGCGCCCGCTTCCGCAGCGAAGACAACGCCCTGTACCTGACCGGCCTGCGCGGCTGGCAGACAACCGCCACCAAGGACGCCGGCTTCTACCGCGTCCGCTACACCGGCAAGGCCGCCAACCTGCCGATCGGCCTGAAGGTGCGGCCCGGCGAGATCGACATCACCTTCAGCGACCCGCTCGACAAGTCGCTCGCCGTCGACGCCGACAACTACTCGGCCGAGCGCTGGAACTACAAGTGGCTGGAGAATTATGGCTCGCCGCAGTTCAAGGTGAGCAACCCGAAGGTGCAGGGTCACGACGAAGTCGAGATCCTCGGCGCCAAGCTCTCCGCCGACGGCAAGACGGTGACGCTGTCCGCCAAGGACATCTCCCCCGTCATGCAGCAGAAGATCACCTTCAAGCTGCGCGGCGCCGACGGGACCGCCATCAACCGCGTCATCCACCACACCATCAACGCCGTCGGTACCCAGCGCGCCGAACTGCACCCCGGCGAGTTGAAGGTGGTCGAGAAGAAGTAGCTGGCAGGGGCCAGGGATCAGCAGTCAGTGGCCAGCAAACCCCGCCGCGCGAATCGCGCGGCGGGGTTTGTTGCATATTTCTTCTGCTGCGGAGAACGAGACAACGTGAGGCACGATTTTATCGTGCCCTGGCGGTTCTGGCACGTTACAAACGTGCCCCACGTTGTCGCATTCGCGCCCGCGCAAGGCATAGATCCCGCGTCAGAGATTTAACCATGACAAGCGTCGCTCGTTCCTGGCGTCTGATCGAGGACGTACTGTGGGAGAACGCCCACAGCGTTTTCCGCGCTCTTCGCAAGCCAGTCTCTGAGACGCAGATTCGGCGGCTGGAGTCCAAGTTTCCAGGCAGGCTGCCTCGCGATTTCGTTCAATCGCTGGCGATCCATGACGGGCTGCGCGATTCGCATCTCGGTTCGATTCGGCTGTTCGACTACTGGGCGTTGCTGCCGATCCGGGCAATTGCGGCGGAATGGAAGACGATGACCGCCTTGCAAGCCGAGTGCGGATTCGGCGGCTGCCAGCTCGAGGTTTCGCCACGCATCAAGAACGACGCTCACTGGCGAGCTGGCTGGATCCCACTTCTCGATGCTGACGGCGACAAGGTTTTCCTTGATTTGGACCCTGACAGCCAGGGCAAGATTGGCCAGGTCGTGCAGTGGTCGAACAGCGGCAGTTTCCCCACGTGCGTTCTCGCCGATTCTTTCGGAGAATGGCTCGCGAGGAACGCCGAGAAGTTCAGCAAGCGCCGCTTTCGCCTCGACGAGTCCGGCGGGATTTGGCTGCATGACGAGCGGCCGGTATAGTGGCGATATGACCGCCTTTCTGCCCGCGCGCGCCTACAATTTCTCTCGGAGTTCGCTGATTGAAACTGCTTTCGTTCGCCAGCTTCGCCGCCAGCGCGTGACTCGCGCGGCGGTTTTTTTTCAACGGCCCGCGACAGGGCTAGAAGTGCGGGTTTTGCGCGAGCAGACTGGAATCCGGTGGTTTTGCCGAGGGAGTCTTGCTGGGCTGATCG
>JAYSSW010001031.1:0-2697 GCA_043720335.1 Planctomycetia bacterium | reverse complement strand
TCCCACACCAGATCCTTGAGAACGGCGCGCGTGCTGTCGATGAAGTCGCGGTCGTCCTCGTCGGAGATCAAGCCGTGCTCCTTCTCGACCAGGGCGTGGTTCAGCGCCGGGATGACGATGTCGTCGTAGATCTTCTCGGCCGGCTGCTTCTGCAGGCACTCGTCGATGAGTGCTGCTCCTTCGTCGGTGTCCTTGCCGACCATGCGCTGGAAGTACGTCAGATGAGGGCACGTGGCCGTTTCTTCGCCCATGAGCAGCGCGAAGCACTCCAGGGCGGGCACATGGCGGCCCAGCACGACGAGGTAGGCGGTCAACGGGGTCGCCAGCAGCAGCCCCAGCGGCCCCCACAGCCAGGTCCAGAACACGGTGGCGATCAGCAGCGCCAGGCTCGTCACGCCGATGCTGCGGCCGAACACGACCGGCTCGATGACGTTGCCCGTCACGAACTCGATGACGGCGATCAGCCCCAGCGCCAGGAAGAAAGGCGTCCAGCCCGGCAGCACCGCGAAGCTCACCGCGAGAGGAAGGACTGCGGTCACCCAGGCGCCCAGGTAGGGGACGTAGCGCGCCACGGCCCCCAGCACGCCCCAGACTGCGGCGTACGGGACGCCGATCAGGAACAGCCCCAGCCCGAGCGCGACGCCAACGGCGATGTTCACCAGTACCTGCATCGCCAAGAAACGACTGATGCGGGCGCTCGCCTCGTCGAAGACGAGCGTGGCGCGCGTCAGATGCTTGTCGCCGCTCAAGCGGATCAGCCGGTCGCGCAGGTCCTCGCGCTGCATGAGCATGAACAGCAGAAGCAGGAACACCAGCGCGATGTTCACCAGCGCGTGCAGCATGGTGCCTGCGAGCGATTGGATCATTGGCAGCGGCAGGCTCTGGATCCGAGCGCGGCCCGGCTCGCCTTTCCGCTCCGGGTCGACTTCTTCCGCCCGATCCTTCTTCATGTCGTCGAAGAACTCAAACAGGCGTTCGGCGCCCAGCCAGCCGGTCGATTCCCGCAGCGATTCGAACTTCTTGTGGATCTGCGCTTCGTAGGTCGGAACGTCGTTGATCAGCCCCTTGACCTGGTAGTAGAAGAACCCGAAGAAGCAGCCGATCAGCACGAACAGCAGCAAGGCCACGGCCAGCACGGCGGCGACGCGGGGAACGCCCTTGCGTTCCAGGTAGCCCGCCGCCGGGCTGAGCACGAACGTGAGGAACACCGCCATCAGCACGGGCAGGAAGACCGCCGACGCCCAGTACATCATGACCAGCAGCAGAATGGCACAGACGAAAACATAGAAGAAGCGTTCCAGTCTTAGGTGGCTTCGCGAGATCACGATATACTCCTTGCTGGGTTCAGGACGAGTCGTTTTGTGCGTTGCATGCAAACGGAATGCCATGCCGACGGTTCGGTCGCCAACGCGCCCTCGGCGCTTCCACCTCGGTTGGCATGCCGATTGCAGACACTGCCGTCGTGACGAATCCCGCCTGCATGCGGTCTGTGAAAGATGAGGCGATGATGTTCGGTACGACCAAAACCAAACCTGCCGCAGCCAACGACGCCGAACTTCAGCGCCGCCTCGACCAGCTTCTCAAGGAGACGCCGATCCCCGTCTTCTGGCTGTTCGGCAAGACCCAGAGCGGCAAGACCAGCGTCGTCAAGTTCCTCACCGGCGCCGACCAGGCCGAGATCGGCATGGGCTTCAAGCCCTGCACCCGCTTCGCTCGCCAGTACCAGTTTCCCACGCCCGAAGCCCCGCTGCTGTCGTTCCTCGACACGCGCGGGCTGGAGGAGCCGGGCTACGACCCCGCCGAGGAGATCGAGCAGTTCGACAAGAAAGCGCATGTGATGATCGTCACCGTGCGCGTCCTCGACCACGCGGTCGGCAGCCTCGTCGAGCAGCTCCGCGTCATCCATCGCCGCAACCCGGATCGGCCCATCGTGCTGGCGCTCACCTGCCTGCACGAAGCGTACCCGCAGGAACAGCACCCGCAGCCGTACCCATTCCGCACGCCGGCGGGCGACGAAGCGAAGCCGGTCGTCTCCGAGAACCTGCAGCGCAGCATCGACGCGCAGGCGGAGCGGTTTCGCGGCCTGTACGACTACCTGGCGCCCATCGATCTGACGCCGCCGGAGGAGGGGTTCGCCGATCCGAACTACGGAGGCGACTGGTTCAAGGAAGCGCTGCTGAAAGCGCTGCCGGAAGCGTATCGGCAGACCTTGCTGACGCTGGAGGCGGCAACGCACTCGCTGCAGGACTACTACTCGCGCAAGGCCCTGCCTCACATCGTCGGCTTCAGCAGCCTGGCGGCGACGGCGGGGGCGATCCCGGTGCCTTGGGTCGACATGCTGATCCTGCCCGGCATCCAGACGCAGATGATCTACCACCTCGCCAAGCTCTACGGGCAGCCGCTCAGCGGGCAGCGCTTCCTCGAACTGGCCAGCACGCTCGGCATGGGCATGATGGTCCGCCAGGCGATCCGCGAGCTGGTGAAGTTCATCCCGTTCGTCGGCTCGATCGCCGGAGCCGCCCTCGCCGGCTCGGCCACGTTCGCGCTCGGCAAGGCGTTCTGCTACTACTACAGCGCCGTCCACAAGGGCCACGTCCCCCGCGCCGACGAGCTGAAGAAGTACTACCACGAACAGCTCTCCCTCGCCGAGAAGCTGTGGAGCAAGAAAAGCAAAAGCAGCGTTTAGCCGTTCGCCTA
>JAYSSW010001030.1:0-5726 GCA_043720335.1 Planctomycetia bacterium | reverse complement strand
CGGCGTTGACGCCGGAGACGTACTTGTAGAGGTTCCACGGGTTGAACGGCTTGCCGAACTTGCGCGACTCGCGCTGCGTGACGAGATGCCGCAGCCGCGTGCGCGGCACGCCGACCAGGCTGGCGCGGTAGAGGAACAGGTTCTCGATCACCTTCGGGACGTGGAACGAGGGGTCCTTGAAGCCGAGCCAAACGACTTCGGGATTCTCGTAGAGCAGCGGCACGACCTCGCGCGCCTCGGCGGTCAGGCCCCCTTGGCTGGTGGTGAGCAGGTCGATGTGCGGCAGGACGAGGACGCGCTTCTCCAGGGCCGCCCCGCGCACGGCGTCGCGGATCTGAGCGAGCATCGTGGCGAGGAAGCCCATCGGCACGGCGCCGGGCTGCTGGTCCTGCGGGCGGGGCCGGCCGTCGATGAGGACGCATTGCAGGCCGGTTTGTTTGAGTCGGGCGCGCAGATTTATGTAGACGTACAGCGACAAGTCCTTGTCGCATTCGACGAGGGCGGGAAGCCCGCGCCGCAGCTTCGACGCCAGCTCGGCCAACTCCGCCGCATACGCCGCCTCGACCGCCTGCTCCGGCGTCACGTCCTTGGGAAGCTCCGATTCTTCGATCAGGATCGACATGTTGCTCCGTGTCGTTGTGCGGGCGGCGTCTTTTCCAAGCCTCGCTCGCCATGTGGGAAAGGCGAGGGAAGAGTCGCCTGACTGGCGCGGCGCGGGCTACGCTTGCTGAACCATCGACGACTCTTCGACGGTGAATTGTATTTCTTCAGACGAGAAATTCAGGCAAGCAATGACGCAATCCCAAACCTCGTCGGACGCAGCACGGCACACGGAATCGACATCGGTGCCTTCGTAGTGAGTCGTCACCACGACCAGGCTGCGGCCTGCATCCCAGTACGCGTCAGGGCGGATGATCCAATGCCGCTGCTGCAGTTCTTGGTGCAGATCCCCCAGCCCATCCCGTGCCTCGGCCTCCGTAAAGCCGGAGATCGAGATTCGTGTCTTGACCAAGATCATGGGAAAGGCCGTCTACTTGGGTTCAAACGTCGGTACTTCCTTCGCGACGCCAAGCGAGTCTTCTATCAGTCCTGAATGCTTGGATGCCGCAAGCCTGAACACCAACGGACCACATCACGAATGAGGACAACCATCCCGTAAACGAAAAGCCCGACCCCAACCGTCGCAACGGCCGATGTCAGGCTGAACCAACCCGTGCCGGATAGGTCGAGCATGCGGCTCAACACGAGCTGAAAATCCCTCTCTTCCTCTCCTGGCGGTACCATGCTCGCGAACGCATAGATGCACAAAAGAGGTGCGCCGCCCAGGAATGCAATGAGCGGGCCAGCGGTAAGCAGGACTCCTCGTTTGCCCATGCCTTCTCGATTTCGTTACAGGGTCTTTGGTCAAAGGAAGAAGCAATTTCACAGCTTGAGGAAGACCCGCCTGCTCCGGCGTCACGTCCTTGGGAAGCTCCGATTCTTCGATCAGGATCGACATGTTGCTCCGTGTCGTTTTGTTCTGCGGCGACTGGTCAAGTGCCGTGCTCGGACACCAAAATCAGCTCCCCGAAACGGTAGATCGTGCGGTCCAGCACGAAATCCATCGGCTTCGCCCGCCGATGGTGCTTCGGCGGAAACAACTCGTCGCCGCTGCAACAGGTGAACACCTCGACCGTCGCCTGGTGCTGGAGGGCGGCCGCGAGGAAGTCGGCCAGCCCGCGCCGCGACTCCAACTGTCCGGGGCTGTCGTCGGGCACGCTTTCGCCTTCGTCGTCGTAGCCTTCGTCGAACCGGAACGCGCAGCCACACCCGTTGTAGGTGCCTGCGGAGTAGACGAGCGGCTTGGTGACGTGTTGAAGAACGGGGTTGTGCGGGTAGAATTCCGCCTCCCGGACATGAAACGCAGGCTTAGCCTCGTTCCACGCCACGGTCGGCAGCACATGATCGGACGCGACGTAGATGGCCAGACACATTTCCCATTCCTCTGTCGTCGATGATGCTCATTACGCTCCAGGCCCAGGCCGCCAGCGAAAGCAGCAAGGTTCCCAGCCACAAGAGCGTGCCGAGGTAGACGCCGCGTTCGATCAGGCCGAGGATCGGCTGCGCGCGGGGAAGCTTGAACACCAGCGCGAGCACGACGGCGGACGCCACGGTGAGCTGCATCGCCGCGTAGAGCGGGCCGACGAAATCAACCCAGGGATCGTACCTCACCAGGTGCGGCGTCAGCAGGACGGCCGCCCCGGCGATGCCAGCGAACGTGGCCGTGGCAAGGACGAAATGAATCATGCCGATGCGGGTGCGGCGACCGGGCGGGTCGGTCGGAAACGCCGCGATCAGCACGCGAGACACCGCGTACAGCGTCAGGCAGCCAAGCCCCCATCGCGGCGCCGGCACGCCCAGACCCACCACCGCCGCCAGCAAGCAGGCAGCGCAAACGCCCGACGCGACCGCCTGCACCTGGTACAGCACGCCGAACCGGCCCAGGGCGTAGTCGCTGACAAACCCGCGAGCCGGATGCACCCCCGTCGGCAGGAAGTGCAGCCCAAGCAGGCACAGAACGCACCCCGCCCACGCGAGACCGCCGACCAGGGTGAGCGTTTGAACCAGGGCTGGTTGCATAGGCATCCGTCACTTCACATGCCAGGTCGTGTCCTTGTTGGGCGTCACGAAGAAGAAGCGGGCGGGGGCGCCGACCAGCTGGACCTGCCAGCGGTGGCCGGTGAACGTCGGGCGGACGACCTTGGCGCCGGGCTGGATGCGCTCGTACTCCTTTAGCTTGCCGTCCTCTTCGATCCAGAGCATCACGGCCACTTTGTCGGTTTGGTTGTGGACGGTCAGATCGACGGGGTTCTCCTTGCGTTCGAGCGGGCCCCAGACCTTCTCCATTAGTTGCCAGCCGACCGGGTCGTGGCGCCGCAGGTCCTGCCAGGTGAACGGGAACCAGTCGTTCACGCCGAAGTACGACTCCGACAGCTCGGCGAGGTATTCCTGGTCGTTGCTGATGGCGTAGCCGAGCTGAGGCTGCTCGTAGCGGCCGAAGTAGACGCGCAGCACCTTGTCGTACAGCATGCGTTCCTTGGCCTGGGCGAAGGCGGCGCGCACGTCGGCGTTGTCGTGGCCCAGCACCTGGTGGTGGTAGGCGTGGGTCATCTCGTGCAGCAGCACCATCGGCTGGTCGCGGTAGAGGTGGTCGTGGTTGAGCGAGTGCATCATGCTCAGTTCGACCCCCTTGACCTTGTCCGGGTTGTAGCCGTTGCTTTTCAGCCAGCCGACATCGACGTGGTAGCAGGCGTTGCCGCCGGGCATGGCCTTGGTGCGGCTGTCCCATTCGACCCAGACCTTGACCTGGTGCAGGACGGCCAGCTGCTTCTTGGGGACCAGCTGGTTGAGTTCCTGCAGCTTGAGCTTGAGCAGGTCCATCGATTTGGCCAGCGCGGCAGGCGGCTGCTCGAAGCACTTCGGATGCACCAGCACGGTGAACCCGGCGATCTTCTGCACCTTGTACTCGGAGGTCGGCGTGAACGCCGCCGCCGGCGTGATGGGCAGGAGCAGCAGCCCGACAAACAAGCCGAGCGCGATTTTCGAGCGGATCGAGACAGACATGCGTGGTCTCTCGCTGCAGGACGTGACGTGGCCGCGACGCCGCACGGTTGTAGCACGCGGGGCGTCCGCAAGGAACAAAAACCTCACGATGCTTGCATTGGCGCCGACGGCATGGAAAGATGCCGGGGCGTGCGTGCTGTTAATGCTGGAACGGGGGTGGGGCGATGAAGCGTGCTTTCGCGACGACCATGTTGCTGCTGGCGTGTCCGGCGTTGGCTCTGGCGCAGCCGCTGCCGGGGACGGCCCTGCTCACGGGGAAGGAAGACTTCGCCAAGGTGATGGTCGACGGCATCCACCGCCATCTCGACAAAGCCGCCCAGGTCGCCGCCAAGGAACGGGGCAAGCACTGGAAGCCCGACCTGTCGTCACCCGAAGCGTTCGACGCATCGGTGCAGCCCAACCGCGAACGCCTGCGCAAGATGCTCGGCGTCGTCGACACGCGCCTCCCCGTTGCGATGGAGCTGGTCGGCACCACCACGCAGAGCAGCGTCGTCGCCACCACAGCCGCATATAAGGTTCAGGCGGTCCGCTGGCCGGTCCTGCCCGGCATGCACGGCGAAGGATTATTGTTGGAGCCGGTCGGCAAGGCGAAGGCGCTCGTCATCGCCCTGCCCGACGCCGACTGGACTCCAGAGCAATTGGCTGGAATCGCGCCAGGGGTGCCGAAGGATTCGCAATACGCCCGCCGGCTTGCGGAGGACGGCTACCGTGTGGTGGTGCCGATGCTGCTCAACCGCAAGGACGACTTCAGCGGCAGCCCGCGCCTGGGCCGCTTCACCAACCAGCCGCACCGCGAGTTCGTCTACCGCATGGCCTACCAGATGGGCCGGCACGTCATCGGCTATGAGATTCAGAAAGTGTTGTCGGTTGTCGATTGGTTCGCCGCCGACCCGAAGCATCCGCCGATCAGCGTCGTTGGCTACGGCGAAGGGGGCCTCATCGCGCTCTACAGTGCCGCTCTCGATCCGCGCATCCAGCATACGCATATCAGTTCGTGCATCGGCGACATGAGCGAACTGCACCGCGAACCGATCTATCGCAACGTCTTCGGGCTGGCGAAGGAGTTCGGCAGCGCGGAACTCCTATTATTGTCCGGCGCCCCGAACGCGCGCCGCACGGTGCATGTCGAGCACGCGAAGGCGCCTGACGTGTCCGGCCCGCCAACGCCGGGCAAGGGCCGCGCCGGGGCGGCGCCCGGCGCGCTCAACGTGCAGACGGCGGAGATGGCGCACCAGGAATACGAGCGCTTCGCCAAGATGTCGAAGTTCACGGCCAGCTGGCGCGCCGCCCCGAAGGAGCCGTCCTTCCTCACGCTCCGCACGGAGATGACGCGCGAGCCCGGAGTGAACCTTGTCGAACCGAAGGCGACGGAGCCGAAGGAACTGCGGCTCGACTATGATCCGAACGTCCGGCAGAAGCGCCAGTTCGACGAGTCGGTTGCTTATACGCAAAATCTGCTCGACCCCGCGACCAAACGCCGCGAGCAGCATACATGGGCGAAGCTCGACACGTCGTCACTGCCGAAGTTCGAGAAGTCGCAGGAGGCGGTGCGGAACGACTTCTGGGAGAACACGATCGGCAAGCTGCCGGAGTCGACGGCGCCCCTCAACCCGCGCACGCGGCTGGTGTACGACGAGCCGAAGTGGAAGGGTTATGAAGTCGTGCTGGACATGAACGAGGACGTGATCTGCTACGGCCTGCTGCTGGTGCCGAACGACATCAAGCCGGGCGAGAAGCGGCCCTGCGTGGTGTGCCAGCACGGTTTGGAAGGCCGGCCCGTCGACGTGTGCAACCCGAAGATGAAGACGCAATACTATAACTCGTTTGGGGCGCAGCTCGCGGATCAAGGTTATGTTGTTTTCGCGCCGCAGAACCCGTACATCTTCCAGAACCATTTCCGCCAGATCGTGCGGAAGGGCAACCCGCTCGGCCTGTCGCTCTACTCGTTCATCGTCGGCCAGCACAGCCGGATCCTCGATTGGCTGAGCGTGCTGCCGTTCGTGGACGCGACGCGCATCGCCTACTACGGCCTGTCGTACGGCGGCAAGGTGGCGATGCGCATCCCGTCCATCCTCACGCGATACTGCTTGTCGATCTGCTCCGGCGACTTCAACGAGTGGATC
>JAYSSW010001029.1:0-2703 GCA_043720335.1 Planctomycetia bacterium | reverse complement strand
CCGTGCGGCCGAGCGAACTTCAAGGACCACCATGCCATGACCACCACATCCACCCTTCCCCCAGCGTTGAAAGAAACGACGCGGCATCGCTTCGAGCGTCTTGCGTTTGAATGGAAGGAACAGTCGAAGTTCCTTTCCAGCGCGGCAAAGATGGCGATGCTGAAGCCGTACCAGCGTATCATCGGCATGGGCGAATCTGCTTTGCCTCTGATCCTGGAGGAACTGGCGAAGGAGCCTGATCACTGGTTCTGGGCGCTGGAGATGATCACCGAGCAAGACCCGGTCCCGCACGAAGCAGTCGGCCGCGTGAGTGAAATGGCGCAGGCTTGGATCAAATGGGGCAAGAAACAGGGATACCTCGCCGCATGAGATTATCAAGAAAGGGACGACTCAAACGACGGCATCCCCGTGGAAAATACCTCACTCGCTCAGGAATGAAGCAGTCGGACAGCCAAGTTCAAAGTGGCTTCCTGCCCCGGAGGGGCAGCGGAGTGTAGCCACGGGTGGAGCGCAGCGCAACCCGTGGTACGGTGTCCCGCGCGAGATTTCGCCCCGGCAGGGGCGACGGAGCCTCCGTCGCCCCTGCCGGGGCGAGTTGACGAGTCTTCTCGCAACCACGGGTTGCGCTTCGCTCCACCCGTGGCTACACTCCGTTGCCCCTCCGGGGCAAGGAAGTCCAGGGACGACCGTCCCTGGGGATTTGACTACCCAGGGACAGCTGTCCCTGGGCTTTCCGCATGATACTTGTTGACGACGTGAGCAGTGGTGCTCGAAACGCATTCCGCCCGTTCATGAACTATGCTTGCCCTGGACGAGCCGTGGAACCAAGCGGAGTCGGGGCATGATGATCCTGGGCGACGAAGGGCACTACAACGGACGCTTCCCCTGGGTGACGGCGGCGCTCATCGCCATCAACGTCGCCGTCTTCACGGTGCAGTCGTTCCTCGGCACGCCGTTCACCAACGGCTTCAGCCTGGTGCCGCAGGAGATCACCGAGTTCCGCGACATCGTCCGCACGCAGCAGGTCGCGGTCAAGGTTCCCGTGCAGCGCTACCACGATCATCGAGGCCGCTCGAAGATCAGCTACGCCGTCAAGTCGGTCCCGATCGAGCATCATCCCGGTCCGTTCCCCATCGTGCTGACGCTGTTCACATCGATGTTCCTGCACGGCGGTCTGATGCACCTCATCGGCAACATGTGGTTCCTCGGCGTCTTCGGCCGCAACGTCGAATGCGCCCTCGACCATGGCCGGTTCCTGCTCTTCTATGTCGGGTGCGGCGTCGTCGGCGGGCTGTTCCACGTCGTGAGCGACCCGCATTCGCTCATCCCCTGCCTGGGGGCGAGCGGCGCCATCTCCGGCGTCATGGGCGCCTACGTCGCCATCCACCCCATGAACAAGATCAAGCTCTGGTTCGGCTGGTACTTCGGCGTCGTCGAACTACCCGCTCTCGCCGTCATCGGCTTCTGGTTCGCCACGCAGTACCTCTACGCCTTCATCGCGCTCGACCGCGGCATCCGCACCGGCGTCGCCTACTGGGACCACATCGGAGGGTTCCTCGCCGGTGTCGGCTTCGTCTGGGGCATGGTCTTCTACCTCCGCTGGCAGCTGGCGAAAGCCGCCGCCCAGGCCGAGGAGGACGCGCCTCCGACCGAGGCGCAGCTCGCCGCGACGCTCGACGCGCCGCCACCCGACCCGTTCGCGGTGTTCATCTCGAAGCGCACGCCAAGCGAAACCGGCATGACCGCAGATGGCCCGAAGCCGTGAGCCGGATTTGCGGATCGCAGCACGCTGAGCCCGAAGCGCAAAGCGAGGAAAACCACGCGACGATTTGAGGCCCCGCGTCTCCGGTTCGACGATGCGCAGCGGGTCGCGGCTCTCGCTGCGCGAGTCGCCGGGCCACGTCCTGCAACGTCGCGCGGTTTTCCTCGCTTGCGCTTCGGGCTCAGACGGAGCGCCGGGCCACGTCCTGCAACGTCGCGCGGTTTTCCTCGCTTGCGCTTCGGGCTCAGACGGAACGCCGGGCCATGTCATTCGCTGGCGTTTCAGGATCAGAAGTCCGCGCTTTTCGGGGTGCGCGGGAAGGGGATCACGTCGCGGATGTTGCCCATGCCGGTGAGCAGCAGCAGCGTGCGTTCCAGGCCCAGGCCGAAGCCGGCGTGCGGGACGGTGCCGTAGCGGCGCAGGTCGAGGTACCACCAGTAGCCTTCGGGGTGCAGGCCCTGCTCCTTCATGCGCGTCTCCAGCACGTCGAGGCGTTCCTCGCGCTGGCTGCCACCGATGATCTCGCCGACGCCGGGGACGAGCACGTCCATCGCGCGCACCGTTTTGCCGTCGTCGTTGGCCCGCATGTAGAACGGCTTGATCGTGCGCGGGTAGTCGTGCAGGATGACGGTGTTGTTGAAGTGCTTCTCGGTCAGGAACCGCTCGTGCTCGGACTGCAGGTCGATGCCCCACTTCACCGGGAAGTCGAACGTCTGGCCCGACTTCAGCAGGATGTCAATCGCCTCGGTGTAGCTGATGCGCAGGAACGGCGTCTTCTGGATGCCCTCCAGCCGCTTCAGCACTTCCTTGTCGATCCGCTCCTCGAAGAACTTCATGTCCTCGCCGCACTGCGACAGGGCGTCGGCGATGATGCGCTTGATGAACGCCTCGGCCAAGGTCATGTTGTCTTCGAGGTCATGGAAGGCCATCTCCGGCTCGAC
>JAYSSW010001028.1:0-5735 GCA_043720335.1 Planctomycetia bacterium | reverse complement strand
GTTGCGGAATTGGCACTCCACTAAACCCGAAAAACCGTGTTTTTCAGGCCTTCAGGCAGTATCTTTCTGTCCAGTATTCGCCTTTTCAAACAGCCTCTAACTAACCCTGAGCGCAAGCGAGGGGATCGCAGGAAACCATGCAGGCGGATATTCTCGTTCTGCGCGTCGTCCTGAGATCCCCTCGCTTGCGCTCAGGGTTAGTGTGGTGTTTGCAGCCAAGTCTCATTCCTGACCCAATCTAGTATTGCTGCTTTGGGACCGACATGCCCCATGCGGAACGATGCGTGATCTTCAACCCCGCCGCCGGCAAGCAGCGCGCCCGGCAGCGGCTCGGCCAGATCGCCAGGCAGTGGCGCGGGCACGTCGAATTCCTGCCCACCACGCACCCAGGCCACGCCGTCGAACTCGCCCGCCAGGCCGCCCTCGACGGCTATGAGATGGTCGTCGCGGCCGGCGGCGACGGGACCGCCCACGAGGTCGTCAACGGCCTGATGCTCGCCCAGCGCCCCGACGTGCGCTTCTCGATCATCCCGATCGGCTCCGCCAACGACTACGCCCACAGCCTCGGCCTCGACGGGGTCGGCGCCGCGCCGCCGCTGCGCCGGGTCGATGTGGGGCGCGTCCGCGAGCCGGGGGGCAGGGAAAAGTTCTTCGCGTGCTGCCTGGGCCTCGGCCTCAACGGCGCCGTGACGTGGGAGTCGCGCCGCATCAAACGGCTGCAAGGGGTGGCCCTCTACGGGCTGGCGACCGTGCGGGCGATGGTCTACCACTACCGCTACCCGACGATGCAGGTGACGCTCGACGACGAACCCGCATGGGAGACGCCGACGCTGCTGTTCACCGCGCTGATCGGCAAGCGCGAAGGCGGCTTCGTGCTGGCGCCGAAGGCGGAGGTCGACGACGGCTGGCTCGACTACGTCCACGCCGGTCCGCTGTCGCGCTGGGAGATCCTGCAGTTTCTGCCACGGCTGGCGCTGTTCGGGCCGCCGGAGAACTACCCGAAGGTGAGGCAGGGCCGCTGTCGCCGCGTGACGATCCGCTCGCCGGAGCCGCTGCTGGCCCACGCCGACGGCGAGTTCTTCTGCCTGCCCGAAGAGCAGGTCCACGAGATCGCGATTGACCTCCTGCCCGGCGCTTTGGCGGTCGCCGCGTGGCAGTGAACTCGGCGGCGTGATCGCAGCAATCCAGCTCGCGTGGTTTTCCGCCATATTCTTCTTGCGTCTTCCAAATCCAGCGAATAGGCTGTTCGCACGCTGGCAAATCCATTAAGCATCACGCGCATTCGTTTCATTCTACGGGCAACGCACTCCGCCCCATCCCCAGGTCCGGCGCGGTTTGGTCCGCGCCGCTCTCGCAAAGGAACCCTCCGATGGCCACCGAGAAACAGCTCCTGCTCGCGCTCGACATGCTCACTGCGGGCGACGCCGGAGACGCCGTCCCCGAGCGCATGCGCACCGAGGCCCTTGCGGCCAAGAAGGAGAACCGATCCTGGGTCCAGGGCGCCGGCATCCAGGGCTACGGCATCGGCGAGAAGATCACCAGCGCGGAGAAGCTGCAAGAGGTCGTGCTCAAGATCTACGTCAAGAAGAAGCTCCCGGTCGCCAAGCTCAAGGACGCCAAGAAGATCCCCGGCTCGGTTCGGATCGCCGGGCTGGACGGCCCCATTGCGACCGACGTCGAGGAGATCGGCGAGGTCAAGAAGGAAGCCAACACGATGCGCGTGCGACCCGCCGTCCCGGGCTACGGCGTCGGGCATTTCAACATCACGGTTGGCACCATCGGCTGCGTTGTCCGCAAGGCCGGCAACGCCAGCACCTTGTACATCCTCAGCAACTCCCACGTCCTGGCCGACGAGGGGGTCGCCGCCCTTGGCGACACGATCATCCAGCCCGGCGACTTCGACGGCGGCGCCTCCCCCGCCGACGACCTCGCCGAGCTTTCCGAGTTCGTCGCGTTCCACTACGACACCGGCGCCTACGACAACCTGGTCGACGCCGCCATCGCGAAGATCCAACGCGCCGACGTCACCTCCGCCATCCGGCTGATCGGCGTCCCCAAAGGGAGCAGCAGAACGGTGCGGCGCGGCATGCAGGTTCAGAAGACCGGACGCACCACCGACTACACCGTCGGCGTCATCAAGGACGTCAACTACCGCCTCTTCCTCGGCTACAAGAAGCCCGGCGGCGGGACCGGCTCGGTCGGCTTCCGCGACCAGGTCCTCTGCACCCGCTACACCGCAGGCGGAGACAGCGGATCCGCCGTACTCAACATGGGCGGCAAGGTCGTCGGCCTGCACTTCGCCGGCTCGCCTTCGACCAGCATCTTCAACCGGATCACCCACGTCCTCGACGCCCTCAAGATTGAAATCGCCACCGATTCGATTTAAGATGGAGGGAGACCTCTTCGAAAGGAGATCGCCATGGCAACCCGATCCCAGGTGAACCGGGCATTGGAGCACTTCCAGCTCGATCTCAACCAGCTCAAGAACGTCGTGGGCCTCGGCATCGTTCCCGTCAGCGAAGGCGGGGAGAAGGCGTCGAGCAAGAATCTGGCCGTCGCCGTCTATGTCACCAAGAAAGTGCCGCTCAAGAACCTCGCCGAGAAGGACCGCATTCCCGAGTCGCTGTCGATCACGGGCAAAGGGGGCGAGCTGAGCATCCCGGTCCGCGTGATCGAACAGGGCGTGGTCCAGAAGGAAACGCTTGCCCAGGCGGAGCGATTGTAGGATCGACCTGCGGGTTCCACCGCCCCTTTCAGGAAGTTGTTTTTCAGGGTTCCTTGAGGGCGTAGCGCTGCACCGTTACGGCGTAGTTGCCGACGGCTTCGGGGGTCACGCTGGAGACCATCAGGATGTGGCTGGCGGTCTCGGCGGGGGTGACGTGGAGGCGTGACAGGCGGCGGTTCTCGTGGAACTGCCAGTCGTTCTGGCCGAGCGCTTTCTTCACGTCGGCGTCGAAGAGCCGGATCCGCGTGTCGAAGTCGGGGCTTTCCAAAGCGACGACGTAGGGCTGGTCGCCGGTTAGGCGCAGCGTGTGGTACTGGTAGTGCCTGCCCTTGTCGCGCTTGTCGCTGGCGGCCAGCTCGCCGTGGAGCCGCTGCGCCGCGCCGACCGGGACGGCTTCGCGGATGCGCAGCTCGTACCTGCCGGTGGTCTTCGGCTTGAACGCGGTCGCCACGACGCGGAAGGCGCCGCCGCGCTCGGGGGTGAAGAGCAGCCGCGAGTCGAGCACGTCGGGGAAGCGGACGTCGTCGTTGAACTGGATGGTGCGGTAGAGCGCGTCCTCGACGCGGAGGATCGTGTCGAAGTCGCCAGCGAGGTCGACCTGGTAGCTTCGCCCTCCCTGGAAGGCGACCAGATGGCTGGCGCGAAGCCCGCCGTTGTCGGCGCGCCAGATGTCGCGAGGATGCTGCGCCGTCAACTCGCCGGCGACCCCCTTCTCCAGGGTGCGCCAATCGACCGGCTGCTGCGGCTCGCGTTGCTGCAGCCCCGCGATCCACTGGAACTCCTTGATGAAGGCCGCGCGGACCGGGGTCGGCTTCAGCTCGTGCGCGCGCCGCATCTCGCGGAGGGCGTCGGTGAACTTGCTCTGGAAGCGCAGCGTGATGGCCAGGTTGGAGTGGCCGACGGCGTAGTCGCCGTCCTTGCCCACGGCGGCCTCCAGGTGCTTCTTCGCCAGGTCCATGTCGCCGCGCTCGACGTACGACACAGCCAGGTCGCTGTGGATGCCTGGCAGGTCGGGGGCGATGGCGAGCGCTTTGAGGTAGTGCTCGATGGCGCGGTCGAAGTCGCGCTGGTGGTGGTACCCCTGCGCCAGGTTGCAATGGGCGTAGACGTAGTTCGGCTCGCGCTCGACCGCCTTGTGGAAGTAGGACATCGCTTCCCGGTGCTTGCCCTGCTTCAGGAGGGTGTTGCCCAGGCTGTTCAGGACGAACAGGCTGTCGGGCCGCAGCGCCAGGGCGGTGCGGTACAGGCCGGCGGCCTCGCTGGGCCGGCTGGCGTGGACTTCATGGGCGAGGTTGACGTTCAGCCAGAAATCGCCGGGGTGGCGCAGCAGGGCCGACTGCAGCAGTTCGATGGAGGACTGGCCGCGGACGCGCTTGAGGGTCGCGGCGGCGATCAGGATCCTCGGGGGCTGGCTCTCCGCCTGCAGATCCTTCAACACCGCCTTCAAGGCGCCGGCGTCGGACCAGGTCGGCCATTCCCGGAAACGGTCGCGCCACGGGTCGGGGTCGAGGCGGCGCGCCAGTTCGAGCACCGGCCGCACCCGAGCCTCGTCGGGCAGCGCGGCGGTCGCCCAGATCCCCGCCCAGGTGTCGAGCGCGGCGACGACCGAATGACGCAGCGGCGTCGCGCGGATGCGCTCCGCCAACCCGGCGGTGTCCGCGAGCGCGTCGGCTGCGGGCACGCTCCACCCATTCTGGGCGAACAAAGCGCGGTACTTCTCGTCGATCTTGACCTGCAGCGGCTTCTCCTTGTTCGGCTCAAGGTTCAGCTCGGCGTTCTTCGCTTTCAGGGCGTAGAACTCCAGCCCGGTGTCGTCCAGGCGGCGGGCGAACTGGGCGTCGTCGTGGTCCGCGTCGAGGCGCTGCTTCGCGTCCCGCAGTTTTCGGGTCCACTCGTCCGGGAACGCGTCGGGATCGCTTTCCGCCAGCGCCTAAGCGGCGTCCCAGTGTGAACGCAGCGAAGCGACGCTGGCGTGCCAGGGCTGGGGATTGCTGAGCAGCCTGGCGGCCTGTTCCGTGTCGCGCAGGCGCTCGTGCAGGGCCTTGCGTTCGCCGTCGAACTGGTCGAGCGACTGCTGGGCGCGACGCTGAAGGTTTCCCACTTGTTCGAGGCGAAGCGTGTGGTGCTGCCAATACCAAAGCGCGACCCCAGCGGCGCCGGCGAGCGAGACGAGGACGATGCCCGCGAGCGCCACGGCGAGACGGCGGCGGCGGCGTTCCTCGCGGACCTGGACCTCGGCCTTCTCGCGGTCCAGCTCGGCCTGGCGCAGCCGTTTCTGCACGCTTTCCTGGAAATCGGCGACGGCGTCGGCCACGGCGCCGCCGTCGCGGTAGCGGTCGTCCGGCGCCGGCGCGAGGCACTTCCGCGCGATGGCGGCGAGCGCGGGGTCGGCGCCCGACCGGTCCAGCGCCGCGAACGCCTCGGCCAAGTCCCCCTGCGACGCCTGGCGGATCAGCTCGACGGCGCTGCGGCCCGCGTACGGCGCCCGCCGCGTCAGCAGCGCGCACAGGATGGCGCCCAGCCCGAACACGTCGCAGCGCTCGTCCAGTTGGCTCGCCTGGCCCCGCGCCTGCTCCGGCGCCATGTAGGCGGGCGTCCCCACCACGTCGCCGGTGCGCGAGCGATCCCACGTTTCGTCGGCCGGCGAGCTTGTGTCGTGCGCGTCGTCCGGGTCGCCGGCGCGGTCCAGTTCCTTCGCCAGCCCCCAGTCCATGACCTGCACCTCGCCGAACTCCCCCACCATGATGTTGCTCGGCTTCAGGTCGCGGTGGAGGATGCGCCGGCTGTGCGCGTAGGCGATGGTCCGGCAGATCTGCTCGAAGATCCGCACCCCGTCCGGATCGCCAGGCACGTATGCCGCGTCGCCGATCAGGGCAGAAAGCGTGCGCCCCTCGATCCGCTTCATCGCGAAGTACGGCAGCCCGTTCTCCAGCGTGCCGACCGCGTGTACCGGCGGCACGCCGGGATGCTGCAGCTGCCCCGTGATACGCGCCTCGCGCACGAACCGCTC
>JAYSSW010001027.1:0-5740 GCA_043720335.1 Planctomycetia bacterium | reverse complement strand
TCGCTTGCGCTCAGGGTTAGTGAAGTTGGCTGAATGAGAAACTAATGGCGCCGTGCCCCATGACGACCTCCTCGCTCTGGCTCCACGACAAGCCGCTGAGCGCTGCCGCGCCGATGGCACTGTATCAGCACGTCCTTCTGCACGCGGCCAAAATCGAATCCGCTCCGGTTCAACAATTTGAAGTCGATGCACAAACGGTCTACGTCTTCCAGCGCGAGGTCGCCGTCGTGCCGCGCGCTCGGGGAATCACGCTCGGCTCGGACCGCGCGACGACGTGCCATCTCTTCGCCGCCCATTCGGAGCGGGTCGCGTTCCTCGCGCATCTCGACGGCGCCGCCGGGCAGATGCCGGCACTGATCCATGTGTTGCGCGACGCTTTCGCGGATCACGCCGACGCCGTTGACTTGCATCTCGTCGGCGGCTTCCGCGACTCGCACGGCGAATCGTTGCGCCTCGGGATGGAGCTGTTCGTCGCGCTGCGCGACGCGCACGCGATTTGGCCCGGCGTGAAGTTCCATCTTCGAGGCTGCGCGATCGGCGCGAACAACACCATCACCGAGAAAAGCCAGCAAGTGCCGCGCATCCGTGGCATTGCGATCCGCACTGCCACGATGGAGCTGGTCCCGAACGCATGGTTCCCCGACCCGCAGCCGCACTGCTGGGAGCGCGCCGCCCTGTCGTTCGCGGGCCGTGTGCCGCTGGCGTCGGTCTACGACGCCGCGACCGCGACGTACCGCGTCGATCCGGCCTGGCTCATGCCTCAGCCGGTCGAAGTGCTGAAGTATCTTTCGACCCGCAGCAAGGACGCGGAACTGCTGTCGCTGACCTCGAGCTCGCCGCAGGCGGAACATGCCGAGTACTGCGACGAGATGCGCGCCGTGCTGCGGCATCTGCTGGAACGGCAGGCGGCTGCGGAGTGGTGAGATCTCCCCGTTTAGCGCCCGCGTGGCCCGTCGGAATCGTTGATGCACCCGCCGAACCAGAACATGGCAAGGGGACATGCGGCATGTCGTGTTGTTGCGGGCGCTAAACGGGGAGGAGTTCAGGCACCCTTCTCCCTTCGCACGCTTTTTCCTTGCGGCTCGGTTCGATTGCGTTACGCTATTCCTCAGCAACACGATTGGACTGGGGGGGACATCATGAAGCGTGCAATCTTCTTCGCAGCGGTCGCCGGATCGCTGCTGGGCTTCGCGGGCATCAGCGTCGCGCAGGCCGCGCCGCCGCCGAAGCTCAACGCCGTCTCGCCAATTGGCGGCAAGGCGGGGTCGTCGTTCGAGCTGAAAATCGTCGGGCAGGACATCGACGGCGTGCAGTCGCTGCACTTCAACTTCCCCGGCGTGCAAGTCGAAGCGCTCGCGGAGGAGAAGGTGCCGCCGGCGGAGATGAAGAAGCAGCCGAAGCAGCCAGCCGTGCAGACGGCGTTCCGCTTCAAGGTGACGCTGCCGCCCAGCGCACCGATCGGCGTCCAGGACGTGCGGCTGGTGACGAAAACCGGCATCAGCAACCCGCGCGCGTTCGTCGTCGGCGACACGCCGGAATTGACGGAAACTGAGCCGAACGACGACGTGTCCAAGGCGCAGCGGATCGAGATCGGCTCCAGCGTCAGCGGCATCATCGGTACGCCGACCGACGTCGATTTCTTCCAGTTCAACGGCAAGAAGGGGCAGCGCCTCACGTGCAGCGTGCTGGCGTCGAGCGTCGACAGCAAGCTGCCGGCCGCCGTCGAGATCTTCAGCCTCGCCGGCGCCCGGCTCGGCTTCAACCGCAACTACGCGGGCAACGACGCTCTTCTTAGTGTGACTCTGCCCGACGACGGCGAGTACCTCATCCGCCTGTTCAGCTTCTCGCACACGCTCGGCGGGCCGGACTACTTCTACCGCATGACGCTGTCAGCCGCCCCGTGGATCGACTCGATCTTCCCGCCGATGCTGGAGCCGGGCAAGGAGACGAAGGTAGCCATCTATGGACGCAACCTGCCCGGCGGGAAGCTCGACCCGAAGGCGGTCGCCGACGGCGTCGCACTCGAAAAAATCACCGCGACGATCAAGGCGCCGAGCGACGCGCTATCGCTGCAACGGCTTGGCTCGACCGGAATCGTGCCGCCTCTCGCGTCGATGCTCGACGGCTTCGAGCATCGCGTCAAGAGTGACAACGGCGTGTCCAACCCGTTCCTGCTCGGCTTCGCCCGGGCGCCGGTCGTGCTCGACAACGAGGACAACGACCTGCCGGACGCGGCCCAGAAGGTGCAGGCGCCGTGCGAGATCGCCGGCCGCATCGAGAGGAAGGGGAGCCGGCACTGGTACACGTTCGACGCCAGGAAGGGGCAGGTCCTGTCCATCGACGCCTACGCCGAACGCATCGGCTCGCCGATGGATCTGTTCCTCGTGCTGAAGGACGCCAAGGGGACGACGATCACCGAGCAGGACGACACGGCCGAGATCCCGGCGCCGTTCTTCCTGACGCGCACCGACGACCCGCTGCGCTACCGCTTCAACGTGCCGGCCGACGGCGTTTATTCGCTCATGGTGACGACGCGCGACAGCTTCACGCAGTTCGGCCCGCGCCACCTGTACCGCGTCAGCATCACGCCGGAGACGCCCGACTTCCGCGTCATCGTCATGCCGCCGTCGCAGCTCGCCCCCGACGCCGGCCAGGTCGGCGCCGGCGGCGGCACGGCGTACATCGCCTACGCCTGGCGGCTCGGCGGCTACACCGGCGACATCGTTTTGTCGGGCGAGAAGCTGCCCGACGGCGTGACGATCCCGCCGCAGATCCTCTCCAGCACGCAGAAGCTCGGCATCCTCGTCGCCAGCGCGTCGCCGACCGCCAAGCCGTTCGCCGGCCCGATCCAGATCGTCGGGACCGCCGTCATCAAGGGGCAGAAGGTGACGCGCGAAGCCCGTGGCGCCACCATCTCCTGGCCCGTCCAGCAAGCCGGCACGACGACGCTCACCCGCATCGACCGCGAGATTGTCCTCGCAGTGCGCGACAAGGCCCCGTACGCGCTGACCGTCGCGAAAAGCGAAGTCAGCGCCTTGCAGGGCGAAAGCATCAAAGTTCCGGTGAAGCTGAAGCGGACGGGCGACGACTTCAAATCGCCGGTGACCGTGCTGGCGGTCGGGCTGCCGCCGACGCTGGTGATGCAGCCCCTCACGCTGGCGCCGGGCAAGGAGGAGGGGACGGCGATCATCGACGGCAAAGGCGTGGTCGCGCCGGGCAACTACACGATCTCCTTCCGGGGGCAGACGCAGCCGGTCAACATGAACAAGCCGCCGCCGAAGGGCGCCCCGCCGAACCTCGTGCAGATGTCGCCCCCGGTCGCCGTGACGGTGGTGCCCAAGCAGCTCGCGAAGCTGACCGCCACCCCTGCCCAGACAAAGGTTTCCGCGGGCAAGTCAATCGACATCGTCGTGCGCGCCGCCCGGCAGTTCGACCTGCCGATCGCGTTCAAAGTGGAAGCGATCCTGCCGCCCAACGTGAAGGGGCTGTCGATCGCCGACGCCACGATCAGCGCCGACGGCGACGAGGCGAAGCTGACGCTGGTCGCGTCGCCGCAAGCCGTGGTCGGCTCGAACGCCAGCATCACGATCCGCGCCACCGCGATGTTCAACGGCACCACGCCGGTCGTCCACGAGACGAAGCTGCAGATCAGCGTCAGCAAGTGACGCGGCGATGGGGCTTTGATTCGCTGCCCCGAGACGGAGCGATTGGGAATTCCACCAGAAACAAAATCATCGACGAAGCACCATCGGCTCTTTGTGCCTCACGCCCTTCCATCGTGCTTCTTCGTGCTCCTTCGTGGTTTCATTCGTTCCCATAGCGGCGTCAGCACGTGCTCGTCGATCCAGCGGATGGCGGGGACGCAGACGGCGTCGGCGAAGCCGAACAGGTTCTGGTTGACTCCGGCGACGAGCGGGAAATCGGGCGCTCCCTGCAAGCGGGCGTACTCGCGCGGCGACATCCAGCGCATGCGCAACACGTCTTTAGCGACGGCGACGACGATCTGCCGGCCGCTGCCGCCGCGCGGCGTGCGCAGGCAGCCCGCCAGGCCGTCGAAGCGCACCTCGGCCCGCTGCTCGCCTTCGCGCATGCGGCGGAAGACCGTGCCGACGAACGACGCGCCGGTTTCGCGCAACCGATCAATCTGCAAGCGGTGGCGTTCGCTCATCATGCGATGATGCCGTTCGACGGCGGCGGCGTCCCACCAGTCCTGCGCGTCGTCCACGTCGATGACGCTTTCCAACTTCATGGTTCGTCGCGGCGGCGCGGGCAGGTCGAGCGGCGTCCAGACCGCTGGTTCCTCGACCGCCGCCAGCGCTTGCAGCAGCCGTGCCGGCCGCAGTGATGAGGGTTGCGGCAGCGCCGTCGGCCAGTCGTCGTGGGCGACGCGCGGCGGCCGCGCCGGCTCCGCCATGCCGATCACGAACACGCGCGGCCGGCTTTGCGGCGTGAAGTGGCAAGCGTCCAGCACGAACGCGTCGAACGAGTAGCCGAGTTCGCCCAGGCTGGCCGTCGCCGACGCGAAGTCGCGGCCTTCGTGCGAGCTGAGGAAGCCGGCCACGTTCTCCAGCATCACCAGCGGCGGACGCGATTCGCCCATCACGCGCAGCACGTCGAGGAACGCGAAGAACGTCGACGACTGCCCTTCGCGGATGCCCCGGTAGTGGCCCGCCAGCGACAGATCGACGCAAGGGAACGACGCCGTCGCCAACGCGAGCGGCGTCGGGATGCGCTTGACGATGGCGTCGGTCTTGCGGATGTCTTCGAGGTGGTAGTGGGCCGCGTCGGGGTTGCGTGCGGCGTGCATCTGCTGCTTGCGGGGCGACAGGTCGTTGGCGTAGACGCAGCGCCAGCCCGACGCGCGCAGCCCCTCGTCGACCAGGCCGATGCCGGCGAAGAATTCGGCGAAGGTTTTGCGCGAGGCGGTCATCGCTTGATGTTGGCGAGGCGCTCGAGCGCGAGCATCAACGCTTGAGTTCCCTTGCGGCCCCAGCCCTGGGCCTGCACCGCGAGGTAGAGCTGGTTCGCCAACGCGAGGCCGGGCATCGCCAGCCCCATCTTCTTCGACTCTTCGAGGGCGATCCCCATGTCCTTGATGAAGTGCTCGACGTAGAAGCCCGGCTCGAAGTTGCGGGCCATGATGCGCGGGCCGAGCACCTCGAGCGCCTTGCTGCCGGCGGCGCCGACCGACACCGATTTGAACACGGTTTCGAGATCGAGTCCCGCCTTGTAGCCGTACAGCAGCGCTTCGCAGACCGCCACCATCGTGGACGAGATCAGGATCTGGTTGACCATCTTGGTGTGCTGGCCCGCGCCGGCGCCGCCCTGGTGGATGATCGTCTTGCCCATGCACTCGAAGGCCGGCGCGACGGCGTCGGCCACGTCCTTGTCGCCGCCGATCATGATCGAGAGCGCGGCGTTCTTGGCGCCGACATCGCCGCCGGACACCGGTGCGTCGAGACTGTGGACCCCCTTCGCCTTGGCCGCTTCATGGATTTCCTGCGCCAGCGACGGCTCGCTTGTGGTCATGTCGACGAGGATGCTGCCCGGCTTGCTGCCCGCGAGAGCGCCCTGGGCGCCGAGGAAGACTTCGCGCACGTCCTTGGGGAAGCCGACGATGGCGAAGACGATGTCGCTCTGCTCCGCGCACTTCAGCGGCGTGTCGGCCCATTTCGCTCCCGCGTCGAGCAGGGGCTGCGCCTTGTCCTTGCTGCGGTTGGTGACGGTGGCGGCGTAGCCC
>JAYSSW010001026.1:0-5741 GCA_043720335.1 Planctomycetia bacterium | reverse complement strand
GGGCGGTACGACAAGCCTTCCTGTTTTCCCTTGGTCTGGTGTCGCTCCAGCTTCGACAGGTGCGACTCCCAGCTCTCGCTTTCCTGGCGTTCGATCTCGGGGTACGAAAGCTGGAGAAGGATGTACTCGAAGTGCTTGACGAACGACGAGCGCAGCAGCCCTTTGACGTTCTCCAGCAGCACGGCGCGCGGCTTCAGCACGCGCAGTGCGCGAGCCACCTCGGGGAACATGTTGCGGCCGTCGGAGATGCTGCGGTGCTTGCCCCCCATCGAGAACGGCTGGCACGGCGGCCCCCCGGCGAGCAGATCCCAGCGGCCTTCCCATTCGCGGTAGTCGACCGTGGTGACGTCGGTGGGGACCATCTCCGGCCAATGCACCACCGGCTCGATGCCGCGCCTCTGGTTCTCGCGGATCGTCCGGCAGGCGTCCTGGTCGCGCTCGACGGCGAAGCCATGCTGGAACCCCGCTTTCGCAAGCCCCAGGGCCATCCCTCCCGCGCCCACGAACAACTCGCCAGCTTTCAGCATGGCTTTCAACATGTTAGATCGCGTCCCGAGTTTTCGCACGTTCGATTTCGTCATCTCGTCCATTCTATTTGATTCGACAAGCGATCGCTTTGAAGCCCGAACCACTTCCTTGGATCGGCGCGCGGGTGGTCGGCAGTCCAGCTTTTCCGACGCTTGACTTTCCGTCCGGCCATGTCCCTGTCACGCCTCCGCCCGCCACGCCTCTGCGCGGGTTTTCCGCCTTTTTGCTGGACTTCCCGGCAGCGGGCATTTATGACGAATGGTGTCACGTCGGCGTCGGCTCCCGGAGGCTCGCTGCATGTCGTTCCGCCTGTTCGTCTACTACTGCGCCCTCAGCGGCGGCTGGGCGGCCCTCGTCGGCTGGGTGCTCGGCCATTCCCTCACCCAGTCCATGGGGCCCCTCGCCAGCAACAGCCTCAAGGGCATGTTCCTCGGCATCACCGTCGCCGCCGCCCTCGGCTTCATCGACTCCCTCTGGAACCACTCCCTCGGCCAGGTCGGACGCATCCTCGTCCGCGTCGCCGGCGGCGCCGTCGTCGGCTGCGTCGGCGGCCTGCTCGGCGGCCTTATCGGACACGCCCTCTACGACACCTGGAACGGCTTCTTCATCATCGCCTGGACCCTCGTCGGCTTCCTCGTCGGCGCCTCCATCGTCCTCGTCGACGTCCTCAACGGCCTGCGACAGCCCAAAGACATGCCCGGCGCCATCAAGAAGTTCACCAAGTGCCTCATCGGCGGCACCGTCGGCGGGCTGCTCGGCGGCGTCCTCGCCCTCCTCCTCAAGATCGTCGCCGCCTCGCTCTTCCCCGACAAGGACCAGAACTCCCTCTGGAGCCCCACCGCCCTCGGCTTCATCGCCCTCGGCGCCTGCATCGGTTTGCTGGTGGGGCTGGCCCAGGTCATCCTCAAGGAAGCCTGGATCAAGGTCGAGTCGGGCTTCCGCGCCGGCCGTGAACTGATCCTCGCCAAAGAATCGACCGTCATCGGCCGGGCCGAAGGCTCCGACATCGCCCTGTTCGGCGACCAGGGGGTCGAGAAGGCCCACGCCCGCATCCTGCTCGACAAGGGCCACTACTTCCTGGAGGACAGCGAAACCCCCGGCGGCACCTTCGTCAACGACGAGAAGATCAACGGTCGCGTCCCGCTCAAGAACGGCGACCTGATCCGCGTCGGCAAGAGCGTGCTGAAGTTCTCCGAGAAGCCGAAGAAGAAGTGAGCGGCGCGGGGCGAGAGACAGATCTCTCTCCCACGTCATGAGAAAGAAAAAGGATGAAAGCCCAGGGCTGCTGCCCTGGGTATGCAAATCCCCAGGGATAGGAATCCCTGGCGCTCCCCGTGAGATGCGGATCCCCGGCGTGGGTCTTGCGGAACCGCCTCGACTGCTAACATGAAATGGTCGCTTGCTTTTTGCACCGTCTGATACGAGTCACCACCCCCTAGCTCGCAGCAGCCCCCTATGCCTATCGTCGTCAAATGTCCGAACGCGGCTTGCGCGAAGTCGATGCAGATCCCCGACAACGCCGCCGGCAAGCGCGTGCAGTGCCCGACCTGCAAGTCGCCCTTCATGGTGCCCGGCGCGCCCGCGCCCGTGCCGTCGGGCGGGGCGAGCGCGTCGTCGGGGGCGATGCCGGCCATCAGCCTGAGCGGGTCGATGCCCGGCATCAGCACCAGCGGCGTGATGAACGGCGCCAAGCCCCCCCCCCCGACGAAATGCCCCGCGTGTGGCTCGCAGCTGAACGAAGGGGCGGTCGCGTGCATGGACTGCGGGTTCATGCTGCAGTCCGACAGCGGCCCCGCCGAGCCGGAAGGCCCGCCCAACCTCTGCACCAACCCGGCGTGCGGCGTCGCCAACCCGCCCGGCGAGCGCAACTGCCAGCGCTGCGCCAACCCGCTCCCCATCGCGGGCGGCACGCTGCTGCACGGCCGCTACCGCCTCGACAAGCTCCTCAAGATGGGGGGGTTCGGCGCCGTCTACAAGGGCGCCGACACCAAGAACGCCGACCGCGCCGTCGCCATCAAGGACATGATCGGCAACGATCCGCAGGAATTCGCCATCCGGCTCAACTTCTTCCGCCGCGAAGCCGAAATCCTCAAGGTCCTCGACAAGGTCCCCATCGTCCCGCGCTTCTACGAGTTCATCCACCAGGGCCAAACCGCCCACCTCGTCATGGAGTTCATCAAGGGCAAGGACCTCCTCGACCTGATGGAAGCGAACGGCAACAAGCCGTTCCCCCTCCACCTCGTCGTCGAATGGGGCGTCGCTGTCTGCGACGTGCTCCAGACCATGCACACGCAGTCCCCCCCGCTCATCCACCGCGACCTCAAGCCCGACAACATCATGCTCCTGGAGGACCAGCGCTCCATCAAGATGATCGACTTCGGCACCGCCCGCGACCTCGGCCACACCGCCAAGGAACGCATGGCCGGCAAGACCCGCGTCTACACCGAAGGCTACGCGCCCCCCGAGCAGATCGTCGGCAAGCCCGAGGCGCGCAGCGACCTCTTCGCCCTCGCCGCCACCCTCTTCCACCTGGCGACCGGCAAGGCGCCCGAAGGCTTCTACACCGCCAAGGAACTGGAAACGCAGCTCGCCGACCCCGCCTCGCCGCTCCCCAAGGACTACCGCTGGTTCTTCGAGCTGCTCCGCGTCAATCTTCAGGAGGACGTCAACGACCGCTACTTCACCGCCAAGGAGATGAAGGCCGACCTGCAGGCCCAGAGGGTGTCGAAGGAGGCGCCGTGCGGCAAGTGCGGCACGCAGAACAAGGTCCGCACCCCGTTCTGCACCAAGTGCGCCGAGCCGCTCACCGACCCCGTCGCCCCCTGCGTCATGTGCGGCAAGTACAACCGCATGGGCACCCGCTTCTGCATCTACTGCGGCAACCGGCTGCGCTGACCCGAAAAAAACGCGCCAAGCCCCAGGATGAGCGAAGCGATTCCTGGGGGTGAGTCGGCGCAAGGTGCCGACCCCCACCAATCGCGTTGCTCATGGTGGGGCTTGGAAGTGACGCTCCTTGCCGACGTGGGAGCAAGCGGGCTTCCTCCCGCCGCGAAATGGTTGAAACGCAAGCTTGAAACGCCTGACGACGACGAAAATCCTGGGAGCACGCACGATCCATGAACGCACCGAATGCACCGAAGGCCGGGGGACTGTGGGGTCGCATGTTCGGGGTCCAGGCGGACGAGCCGGACGCGGAGCAGCCCGCCGCAGCGCCCAAGACCCCGCTGGCGGAAGAGCCGGCCCGGCCGCCGTCGGTCGACACGGAGTACCACGCCACGCCGACGACGGTCCCCGAGCTGGAGCTGCCCGAGGACGAACTGGTCGAAATTGAATCGTCGCTCGTCGAGTCGGCCGACGTCGAGGTCGGGGAGATCGACGAGACCGCAGCCCCGACCATCGCCGTGCGCTCGACGCCGATCGCGCTGCCGCCCTGCGCCGCCTGCGGCACGGCCCGCGTGCTGGGCCGCTCCTACTGCGACGACTGCGGCTACATGTTCCCCGACGACGAGCCGGCGGCGCTGGCGTCATCGTCGGCTTCCCCCTCTCCCCAAAGCGCCGCCCCCTCTCCGCGAGAATCGACCATGGCCGTGCAGCCCCCCCCGCGTGCCCGCCTGCAGAACCGCTACGACGTGGGCCTGCAAACCAGCGAGCGCCTCGGCGTCCGCCGTTTCCGGGGCGTCGACAGCATCACGAACCAGCCCGTGGTGATCGTGGCGACCCCCGCCCTCGCCATGGCGCTGCCCGTCGCCGACGACGTGCCGATGGCGGCGGTCGTCGAGGGCGACGACGAGATCCTGCCCGGCTTCGACTTCGACGTGCCGATGGCGACGCCGATGTCCGCCACCATCCCAATGCAGGACGGCGACGCCGGCGCGGCCTGGCCCGGCTCGGCCTGGGAGAACGGGCTGCTGGTGAAAGCCAACCACCCCTCGCTGCCCAAGATCGTCGACCAGTTCGCTGAGGACGGCGTCGATTATCTCATCCTCGAAGCCCCGGCCGGCCGCTCCCTCTGGGACGCCTGGGACGACGCCGGCGACGACGCCGACCAGCGCTACACCTGGCTGCAGCAGATCGCCGGCGCCCTGCACGCGCTGCACCAGTCCGGCGCCATCCTGGAGGGGATCAACCCCGACGCCGTCGTCGTGGACGACAAGAACCAGGCGGTGATCGTCGAGCTGGCCGACCTGCTGCCGCTGCCGCTCCCGCCGAATCCGCCGATCAAGGCGACGCTGTACACCGCGCCGGAGCTGATCCTGTCGCCCAACGCCGCCGACGCCCGCTCCGACATGTACAGCTTCGGCGCCCTGCTCTACTCGCTGGAGTACCTGCACCACGCCCTCGAAGAGAAGGATTTCGAGCGGCAGTTCACCCCCAGGCAGATCACCGAGCGTTTCCCCGACGTGCATCCGCTGTTCCTGCGGCTCGTCAACAAGACCTTCGTCCGCGACATCAACACCCGCTTCCCCACCGACGAGGCGGGGCGCACCGACCCGTCCGGCTTCCAGGAGCTGGTCAAGTCACTCGACGTCTGCCGCCGCAGCTTCGACAACGTCCGCCTCGACATCTCCGCCTGGACGACGACCGGCATCGTCCGCACCGGCAACGAGGACGCCTTCGCGGTGCTGCACGGCGTCGAGGCGTACCAGGACGACCTGCACGAGTTCACGATGGTGCTGCTGTGCGACGGCATGGGGGGCTACGACGCCGGCGAGGTGGCCGCCGCCCTCACGATCAAGGAGATGCGGAAGTTCCTGCTCAAGCAGCCGCAGTTCGCGACGCTGTCGGGGGGCGAGCCGCCGACCGAGGACTTCAACGTGAAGAAGTGCCAGGAGACGCTGCGCGACGCGCTGAAGCACGCCAACCGCGAGGTGTACGGCGCTGCCCGCATCCCGGGCAAGGGGAAGCGTGGCATGGGCTGCACCGCCGAGTGCGTCTACATCGACAGCCGCAACGTCGTGTCCGGCCACGTCGGCGACAGCCGGGTCTACCACCTCCACCGCGGGCGCCTCGTGCAGATGACGCGCGACCAGACGCTCGTCAACCGCCTTGTCGAGCTGGGCCAGCTCACCGAAGCCGAAGCCGAGCACCACCCGCGCAAGAACGAGCTGCAGCAGGCCATCGGCGGGCAGCCCGACGTGAACCCCGGACTCTACGCCGGCAAGCTGCAGCGCGGCGACTGGGTCCTCGTCTGCTCCGACGGACTCAGCAACCAC
>JAYSSW010001025.1:0-2710 GCA_043720335.1 Planctomycetia bacterium | reverse complement strand
CCGTAAGGGGGAGAGGGATGCCCATCTCTCGCCGCAACCCAACACGCGAAGTGGTTTTTCTGGCTTCCCAGCAAGGCGTCGCCAAGCTCACAGGTGGCTGCCGTTGCCGTACAGTTCGAGGGCGCGTTCGGCCCCCTCGTGCAGGACGCCGTCCTCCAGGTGGAAGACGCGGTCGACGAAGGGGATGATGCGGGCGTCGTGGGCGACCACCAATATCGTCGCGCCGCGGTCGTGGGCGGCGGCGCGGAGCAGCTCGATGACGTGCTGGCCGTGCTTCCAGTCGAGGGCGGCGGTCGGCTCGTCGGCGAAGCAGAAGGCGGGCTCCTTGATGAGCGCCCGGCCGATGGCGACGCGCTGCTTCTCGCCGCCCGACAATTGGAGGGGGCGCAGGTCGGCCTTCTTGGCCATGCCGAGCATGTCGAGGACGGCGGAGGCGCGGTCGCGCGCTTGGGCCGCCGTGGCGCTGCCCCCCCAGCGGAGGATCATCTCGAGCTGCTGGCGGGCGGTGAGTGCGGGGAAGAGGTTGTAGCCCTGGAAGATGAAGCCGAAGAACTTGAGGCGGAAGTCCTCGCGCTGGCGTTCGGTCATGGCGCAGAGGTCCTTGCCGTTGGCGAAGACCGAGCCGGCGTCGGGCTTGAGGAGGCCGGAGAGGACGGCGAGCAGGGTCGACTTGCCGCTGCCGGACGGCCCCATGAGGAGGGAGATTTGGCCGGGATAGAGGTCGATGCTGACGTCGCGGAGGGCGTAGGTGAGCATGTCGCCGGCGCCGAAGGTGCGCGTGAGTCCGCGTGCTTTCATGGAGGGAGCGACGGTGCGGACTTCGCGTTCCACGGTCCTGGCCTGCGGGATGCCCACGTTGCCAATCACGCTGATCATAAGTACCACGGGGTGTTGGGGGCTTGCAAGGTGCGGCATGGCGGGCGGCCGGAACGGCGTGAAGGAGCGGCGCGCTGGAACGGCCGTCCTGCTTCGTCCCTGTTCCTTGCCAAGCCCGCTAAGGCTTAGGAATCATCGGTTTAATATACGCCGGCGTACACCAACGGGAAACCTCGCAGGTCCGGTTTCGCTTGCGCTGACCGACGTCCGCGCAACGCCTGCCAACCATCGTCGGCGACCGCACGGCCCGCCCATGCGTGCAAGTCGGCGGATTTTTCCTTGCGGAGCGGAAAGGAGCGGAGCGGCTGGCGCAGGGCGTGGGATCTCCCCTTTTTTCTCGAACGAACCGGATAATCTTCACACATTGGGAGCAAGCCCCAGGATGAGCGAAGCGATTCCTGGGGGTGAGTCGTCGCACGCTTCGACCCCCACCAATCGCTTCGCTCATGGTGGGGCTTGGGGGTTTTCAATCTGAGATCCCCAATCTGCAATCTGCAATTCTAAAGACCCCCACCAATCGCTTCGCTCATGGTGGGGCTTGGGGGTGTTTCTACGCCCTCAGCAGCGTGACCGGCTCGATGAGGCGCAGGCTGCGCAGGGCCATGAAGCCGGACGCCATGGCCATGAGCATGGTGATGCCGATGGCGCCCCCCATGAGCCAGCCGGGGAGCAGCACCTTGGCGCCGACCTGCGTGCCGAAATGCGCCAGCGTGTAGATGACGGGGACGGCGACGCCGATGCCGGCCACGCCGACCCAGAACGACTGCGCCAGCACGGTCATCGCCATGCGCCAGCGCGGGATGCCGAGCGCCCGCAGCACGGCGTACTCCTTCAGCGAGGCGACGGTCGAGGAATACAACGTCTGGCTGGTGACGACGGCGCCGACGAGCAGCCCCAGCGCCGCAGCCAGTCCGAGGGCGATGCCGGCCTTGGTCTTGGTCAGCCAGTGCAGCCGGCTGTGCAGCGAGAAGTCCTCGGCGGTGAAGGCGGACATCTTGCGGTCGTAGGCCTTCATCTTCTGCACGACGAGCTTGGCGTCCTCCTTGCGGTGGCAGCGGACGAGGAGGAACGTCGACTGCTCCGGCGGCGGGCGCAGCAGTTTGCGGGCGGTGTCGTGCGAGCAGAAGACGTAGGGCCCGGCGAGGCTGCGCAGCCCCTTCACGGTGCCGACGATGCGGACGTGCTTGCCGACCACCTCCGCGACGTCGCCCACTTTGGTGACGCCGAGCCGGCCGAACTCGCCTTCGTCGACGACGACGGAGTTCGGCTCGGAGAGGGCGGTGCGGAGCTGCGGCGTGAGCTGCTGGATGGCGCCGATCGCGTCAGGCCCCAGCCGCGTGCCGATGACGAGGATCAGTTCCATGCCGCCGGTCGGCTTGTCCCAGTAGGCGAAGCCTTCGAGGTAGGGTTCGGTCGATTCGACTTCCGGCATGGCGGCGAGGTACGACTGCCACGACTCGGGGATGGGCCGCCCCAGGTCGACGCTGGGGACCGCCGGGTGCCCGATCCAGACGTCGGCGCGCGACATGTCGATGGGGATGGAGGTGATCGAGAACAGCCCGAGCAGCAGCCCGCACTGCAGCGCGATCAGCAGCGCACTGAACGCGACGGCGAGGACGGCCGGCATGAAGCGCTGCCGCTCGTACCACAGGGTTGCCAAAGCGTACGACATAGGGACCACTTCCTGGTGAGCCGCGAAGACTTCGAGGCCGTGCCATCATCGCAAGAACGGGGCGGGGTGCAATGGAAAAGCTGCTTCCTCCCCTCTCTCCGTTACGGGGTGAGGGGACATCCCACGTCGGGGATCAGCATCTCACGGAAAGCCCAGGGCTGC
>JAYSSW010001024.1:0-5746 GCA_043720335.1 Planctomycetia bacterium | reverse complement strand
TGCGGCACCGAGATCAGCACGCTGTTCCCGCACCTGGCCCGCCGCGCCGACGACCTGTGCCTGATCCGCTCGATGCACAGCGACCACTCGAACCACTACAACGCCACGCTCGGCATGCACACGGGGTCGTTCAACTTCGCCAGGCCGAGCATCGGGTCGTGGGTGAGCTACGGGCTGGGGACGCCGAACCGCAACCTGCCGTCGTTCATCACGATCGCGCCGTTCAGCCCGTACGCCGGGGGTCAGGTGTGGGGCTCAGACTTCCTGCCGGGCAGCCACCAGGGGACGCTGGTGGTGCCGGGCGCCGAGCCGATGCGGAACATCCGCCCGCGCGTGGCCGGCCCGCAGCAGCGGCGTGAACTCGACGCGCTGGCGGAGCTGAACCGCCTGCACCTCGACCAGCGCGGGCCCGATCAGGCGCTCGCCGCCCGCATCCGCTCGTTCGAGACCGCGTTCGGCATGCAGGCCGAGGCGCCCGAGGCGTTCGACCTCAGCCGCGAAACCGACGAGACGCACGCCCTCTACGGCCTGCCGCGCGGCAGCACCCAGGGCTTCGCCTGGCAGTGCCTCGTCGCACGCCGGCTCGCCGAGCGCGGCGTCCGCTTCATCGAGCTGATCGACTCCGGCTCGTCGGGCAACTGGGACGCCCACGGCGACATGATCGCCCAGCACGCCCCGCTCGCCCGCAACGTCGACCGCCCGATGGCAGGCCTGCTCGTCGATCTGCGCCGCCGCGGCCTGCTCGACGACACCCTCGTCGTGTGGACCTCGGAGTTCGGCCGCACCCCGTTCAACAACAGCGCCGACGCCCCAGGCCGCGAGCACCATCCCTGGGCCTTCTCGTCATGGCTCGCCGGCGGCGGCGCGAAGGAGGGGATCGTCCACGGCGCCACCGACGAGCACGGCGTCCGCGCCGTCGAGCGCCCGGTCCACGTCCACGACCTGCACGCGACGATCCTGCACCTGCTCGGCCTCGACCACACGCGACTGGTGCACCGCCACGCCGGCCGCGACTTCCGCCTCACCGACGTGCGCGGCGAAGTGGTGCATGACATCGTGCGATGAGAATGGCTGCGCAGCGGGCGAAGGAAGAGTCAACATGATTATGGATGAAGCCTGTTTTTGCACCGAAGGTGCTGCATAACAAAGCCCAGGGTCGCGCAGCGCACCCTGGGAATATCGTGAAACTCCGGGGATCTGCCCCAACGGGGCTGCATCGCCGGGAGTGCCATGCCCGATGCAACGCCGTTGGCGTAGAAACCTCCTATACGACGTCGATCCCAGGGTGCGCTAGCGCGACCCTGGGCTTTGTTATGCAGCACCTTCGGTGCAAAAGCCTCGCCGCTTCGATGTATCCATTCCAACTCACTGGCCGCCCAAAAACCGATTTCGCGCCAGAACCCATTATGCACCGGGCGGATCGCCGGGTAGACTACACGCACCCTCCCTCCACGAACTTCCGCAGGCCGCCGGGTCCATCCTGCCATGATTTCATATCTTCGCGTTCTCGCCGCAGCGTTCTGTGTCTTCGCGATCCCGCTGCTGCCGGCGCGCGCCGGCGACATCGCGAAGAAACCGGACGACGAACTGGTCCGCAGCCTGGGCGACGACAACTCGCGGGTCCGCGACCAGGCGACGGCCGAGCTGCGCAAGCGCGGCGTGCAGGCGATGAAGGCGCTCGAAGCGGGGGCGAGCAGCGACGACCCGGAGGTGCGCCGCCGCAGCAAGCTGCTGCTCGACCGGGCGCCGTGGCGCGAGAAGTCGATCGAGCTGGACGCTTTCGTGAAGGGGAAGGACGACGTCAAGCTGCCGCTCCCCGCCTGGCCCGCGTTCCGCAAGCACCGGGGCGAAAGCACGGCTTCGCGCGAGCTGTACGTCAACTTCTACCTCAGCGACTTTAATCTGTTGGAGAAGCTCGACGCCGACAAGGAGCTGCTGACCCACGACTACGCCACGCGGCACAGCCGGTTCCCGCAGTTGATGGGGGCGGGCTTCGGCATGGCCAAGGCGAAGACCGCCGTCACCGCCGCCGACACCACCGCGCTGCTGCTGATCGCGTACTCGGCGACGCTCGACCAGAACCAGGTGACGAACCTCTTCTACCTGCTGCGCAACCGCAGCGTGGTCGGCGTGCTTGAATCGAGCGGGTCGCAGCAGCTGCTGGCCGACTTCCGCGAGAACAAGCTGATGCCGACCATCAACAAGCTCGTTGACGAAGCGGCCGCCAACCCGTTCGACAACACCGGCAAGTTCTGGAACGCGCTCAATCTCGCCCGGCAGTTCCAGCTCAACGGCGCCATCGAGGGGAAGCTCAAGCCCGCTCTGCGCAAAGCACTCACTGACGGCCTGCGCGAACCCTACGACCTCAACCGCATCGGCCAAGCGGTCAACTACATGCAGTCGGTCGGCGGCATGGAGAAGGAGATGGAGGCTTCGCTCGGCCCCGTCGTGCCGGCGCTCGTCAAGGACTTCAACTTCAACGACAACCGGATCTACCAGCTTGGCAGCATCCTGCGCTTCGCCAACCGCAAGGACGTGGTCGACGCGGTGGTGAAGCCCGCCGCCCGCAAGGCGATGCTGGAAGCCGTCAAGAAGCCGGCCGACGCCAACCAGATCAGCCAGCTCCAGCAGCTCGCGTACAAGGTGAAGCAGTTCGACGTGGCGGACGAGATCGACACGATCCTCAAGCCCGCCGCCGCCGACGTGATCGAAGCCGCGTTCGCCAAGGGGGGCGACATCAACCAGATGCGGCAGGCGCTCAGCCTGGCGCAGACGCTGGAGTTGGGCGCCGGGCTGAACGCGGCCGCGCTCAAGCTGGTCGAGCAGGTGCGGAAGTCGCCGGAAGACCTCGACCGCATCTCGCTGTGCCTGAGCGTCGTCCGCGCGGCCAACCTGCCCAACACCAGCGACATCATCGACAAGACGCTGAAGCCCGCTGCCCGCAAGGCGCTGGAGACGATCAAGGACCAGCCGATCAACCCGCAGTCGATCGGGCAGACGCTGCAGACGCTGCAGGAGTTCGACTTGAAGGAAGGGGTCGTCCTCGCCGCCCGGATGGTGGAGACCAAGACGCTGCAGCCGTACCTGCGCGCCCAGGCGATCCAGTGGGTCGCCAAGCACGGCGACAAGAAGAGCCTCGACGCCCTGGAGCCGCTGATCGGCGACAAGACGAGCATCAGCTCCGGGTCGATGAACGGCCTGACGTTCAACACCCAGCTCGGCGACATCGCCCTGGCCTGCTCGATCTACCTGAGCGGCGAGAAGCTCGGCGACTACGGCTTCCCGTTCTTCCGCATGAACCCGAACTTCGACTTCGCCCAGTCGGTCTACCAGGCCGGCTTCGAGAACCAGCAGACCCGCGACGCCGCCCTCAAGAAATGGCGCGAGTCGCGCACGAAGGCCAAGGCGTAGGATCCGCAGTCCGATTTGCGGGGTGCGCCTGGTCCGAGACTGAGCGCCGAGCGAAGGAAAATCTCTTTCGCTTGGCGCTCAGGCTCGGACAATCGATGCCGGGTTGTTGAACGGAGCACTAGAATCCCCGAAAGGAGATTCGACATGCGCGTGGCCCATTTCGACTGTTTCAGCGGCATCAGCGGCGACATGACGCTGGCCGCCCTGTTCGACGCCGGCGTTCCTGCCGAACCCGTTCTGGCGGGCATCCGTTCGCTGGGCCTGCCGATCGAGATCGAGATCGACAAGGTCAACAAGGGGGGCTTCGCGGCGACGCAGATCCATGTCAACGTGCCGGAGGAGGACGAGCATCGCCACCTCCCCGACATCGAAGCGATCCTGTCGCGCGGCCAGCTGTCACCGAAGCAGCTCGACCTCGCCCGGCGCATCTTCGGCCGGCTCGCGGTCGCCGAGGCGGAGGCGCACGGCATGCCGGTCGAGCAGGTCCACTTCCACGAGGTCGGCGCCCTCGACAGCATCGCCGACATCGTCGGCTCCGCCATAGCCCTGGATTTGTTGGGCGTGGACCGCTTCACCAGCAGCTCGGTCGCGGTCGGCAGCGGCACGGTGCGGTGCGCGCACGGCGTCATGCCGGTGCCGACCCCCGCGACGGCGAACCTGCTCAAAGGGGTGCCGCTGCGCTCGTGCCCGATCAAGACCGAGCTGACGACGCCGACCGGCGCCGCGATCCTGACGACCATCGTCAGCGCGTATGTCGATTCGCCGGCGATGACCATCGACAAGATCGGCCACGGAGCGGGGCGCAAGGAGTTCGTCGAGCAGCCGAACCTGCTGCGGCTGCTGGTGGGAACCGCCGAATCTGCCACACTTGGCTGCGACACCGACCACGTCTGGCTGCTCGAAACCAACCTCGACGACGTGCCGGGCGAAGTCGTCGGCTACTGCTTCGACCTGCTGTTCGCCGCCGGCGCCGTCGACGTCTTCACGATCCCCATCGGCATGAAGAAGAACCGCCCCGGCGTGCTGCTCAGCGTCCTCGCCCCCGACACCGCGAAGTCGGCGTGCGAGGCGATCCTGTTCCGTGAGACCGGCACCTTCGGCGTCCGCCGCAGCCGCGTCGAGCGCGACAAACTGAAGCGCGAGGCGGTCACGGTCGAAACGCCGTGGGGCATGGTGAAGGCGAAGAAGGGCTGGCGCGACGGCGGCGACGTGATCGTGACGCCGGAGCACGACGATTGCGCCCGCGTCGCGCGCGAGCACGGCGTGCCGCTGCTGGACGTGTACCGGGCGGTTCAGCGCATCTCAAAAGAAAATTTGGGCTTGGGCGTCGCAGCGATGTCAGCGACGACTCGGAACGACTTGCCGTAGACGTTCGACTTCAGCCAGCCGTCCTTGCCGCGCGTGGCGACGTAGCCGCGTGGCGTGTGGCGGTAGAGGTCGAACTGCACCGGCTCGTTGCGGGCGTCGACCAGCCAGTACTCGCGCACACCGGCCTGCCAGTAGGCGTGTTTCAGCAGCACGGTGTCTTTTTCCACGGAGCTTTTGCTCACCACTTCAAGCACCATGTCGGGCGAGCCGACGAGTTCGGTGTAACCAGAGTCAGCGCCCTCAACGAATTGTGCCGTTCGTGATTCAAGGGTTTCATTGGAGATGAATACGCTGTCAGGTACGCCAGCAATATCGGCTTCCTCGTTCACGAAGAACACGCCGTCGCCGAAGAAAAGTCCTCGGTCGTACTTCTCTGCGAACATTGATAGCACGGCGGCGATTCTGGTTTTCACCATGACGTGCGAGAAGATCTGCTGCTTGCTCATGTCCGCACAGACCTCTCCTTGCAACCACCAGATGCGGCCGCTTTCGGGAAAATCATCGGAGGCTGCCCAGCGACGAAACGATGCCAGATCCGCCACCCAGATGGGGATGCTGACTTTTTCGCCCTCTTCGTAGATGACAGTGTGCATGTGCGGGTTCCGCTCCAGAGGGTTGATCGCCCACACCCATTTTACCACAACCTCGCGCCGGGCGCCAACGGCGACAAGCCGTGAACCGCGCGGGCGATACAATGTCCTTCTTCAAGCGACCGCGAATCCGACCAGCGCGCAATAACACGGGCCAATCCGCCATGCTGACTTCGAGCCAGATCCGCCAGCAGTTCATCGACTTCTTCGTCCGGAAGTGCGGACACGTCTTCGTGCCGTCGTCCCCGGTCGTGCCGCACGGCGACGACACGCTCCTCTTCGCCAACGCCGGCATGAACCAGTTCAAGCCGTACTTCCTCGGCGCCGAGAAGCCCCCCCACCCGCGCGTCGCCAACACCCAGAAGTGCATCCGCGCC
>JAYSSW010001023.1:0-5751 GCA_043720335.1 Planctomycetia bacterium | reverse complement strand
ATGGGGGTATTCCTTCACATGGACCGTGATCGCCTTGTTGAATTATACATGACAACTGAACATGCGTCAATGTCATTTTCGCTTGAGAATGAGCGTTTTCTATTGCTTGCAATCATCATCTTGTTGGCAGCGGGTGGGACTCGAAGAACTGCCAGATCGTGTGGTTGGCGTCGAGGTTGCTGGTGGACAGTCCGAGGAGGGCGGGCAGCGGCGGGAGGCCGGGCCAGGTGTGGCCGCCCCCTTCGACCGTGATGAGGACCACTTCGCGTTCGCCGCCGCCATAGAAGCTGCGGACGATGCGCGTGCCGTCGTCGACCGTCGGTTCGTCGATCTGCGTGACGGCGGTATCGGAGCAGCCGTTCGCGAGCGCCCAGGCCAGCACGGAGTCGGGGGCGGAGCGGAAATCGACACCGTAGACGCTGCGGTCGCCGACGCCGCCAAGGTAGGGGGCGAAACGGTCCTCGGTGCCGTGGATGTGCAGCAGCGGCACAGGCCGCGCCAGTGGAGGAACCTCGATGCCGAGCGGGCCGGCGACGGCGGCGGCGGCGGCGATGCGCTGGGGCAGGGCGGCGGCGAGGCGGTACGTCATCTGCGCCCCGTTCGACATGCCGCACACGAAAACGCGTTTCTCATCAATGTTCACCACCTTCGCCAGGTCGTCGAGCAGGGCGGCGAGGAAGGCGATGTCGTCGACCTGGTGCTTGAGGGCGTAGCCGCAGCAGGCGCCGCCGTTCCAGGTGAGGACGTTGGCGGTGTTGCCGGTGCCGTTGGGGTAGGCGACGAGGAAGCCTTCGCGGTCGGCCTTGTCGCTGAGGCCGCAGAACGCCTGCATCAGCTTCGCGTTGCTGGTGGCGCCATGCAGCGCCAGCACCAGCGGCGTGGGCTGGCTGGCGTCGTAGCCAGTCGGGACATGTAGCAGGCAGGTCCGCTCGCGGCCATCGATATGCAACGTGCGCGTGTGGTCGCCGGGCGAAATAGGGTGGTGGGACATGGCGGCATCCGTCAGGGCTTGTCGTGGTTTTCGACAGGCAGCAAGGCGCTGTCCTGCCACGAGGACTGGGCTTCGACCGGCTCGATGTGGACCGTGATCTCGGCGCCGGGCAGGGCGTGTTCGATGGCCGCCTCGATCTTCTCGCCGAGATCGTGGGCGGCCTGCACCGACCAGCTTCCCGGCACCAGCAGATGGAAGTCGACGAAGCGGCGCGTGCCGGCCTGCCGCGTGCGCAGCGCGTGGTAGTGCATGCCGGGCTGCAGCAGTGATTCGATAGCCGTGCGAACCGTCGCCTGCTCCTCGACCGGCAGGGCGTGGTCCATCAGGCCGTTGAACGAGCGGCGGACCAGGTCCCACGCGGTCCAGGTGATGTTGGCCGCGATGAGCAAAGCGATGATCGGGTCGAGGATGGTCCACGTCGTCAGCCGCACCAGGACCAGCCCGCCGATGACGGCGAACGAGGTCCAGACGTCGGTCATCAGGTGCTTGCCGTCGGCTTCGAGGAGGATCGAGCGCGTGCGTTTGCCGACGCGCAGCAGGACCTGGGCGACGGCGAGGTTGATGAGCGACGCGAGGAAGGACAGGGCGCCGCCGATCTCCAGCGACTCCAGTTCGCGTGGCTGGAGCAGCCGCGCCACCGCGTGCCAGGCGATGCCGGCCGCCGCGACCAGGATCAGCATCCCCTCCAGGCCGCTGGAGAAATACTCGATCTTCTCGTGGCCGTAGGTGTGCGTCGAATCGACCGGCTGCGACGCGAACCACAGGCAGAAAAGCGCAGTAAGCGCGGCGACCAGGTTGATGAGCGATTCGAGCGCGTCCGAGAACAAGCTCACCGAGTCGGTCATCAGGTAGGCCGCGAACTTGATCCCCATCGTCACCAGGGCGGCGGCGATCGACAGCAGGATCGGGTAGCGAGGCACCGTCGACGACATGCGTTTGGCCTGGGTTCGCGGAGCGGTTGGCGAGACTCCGTTTATCATGCGGCCCGATGCGCGAGTGTCAACCAGTGGCACTCTTCGCTCCACAGCAGTTCATGCAACTGTACTAACCCTGAGCGCAAGCGAGGGGATCGCTTGACGACTCGCGGAACGAGAATTTTCGCCAACCCGGCTCGCTGCGATCCCCTCGCTTGCGCTCAGGGTTAGTTCAATCAGTTCCGCGCACCCATTTCTGGAACGGCTCGCCAAGCCGCGTTTCGAGCGCGGGCGTGACGTTCCAGAAGCGGCGCAGCTCGCGGTACTCGGCGACCGAGGCGGCGTCGCCGGGCGGCTGGCAGCGGACGGCGCGGATCATCAGGTTGCGGGCGGTGTGCTCGGTGCTGATGAACTCGACCACGTCCGTGCGGTAGCCCATGACGCGCAGCACCAGAGCCCGCAGCGCGTCGGTGACGAGGTCGGCCATGCGCTGCTTGAGGATGCCGTGCCGCAGCACGGGCCGCAGCGGCTCGGCGGGGCCGTCGGCGCGGAGCTGGTCGTTGAGGTGGTGGTGGCAGCACGGCACGCTCAGCACGATCTTCGCCTCGGCCAAGATCGCCAGCGCGATGGCGTCGTCGGTCGCCGTGTCGCAGGCGTGCAGGGCCAGCACCAGGTCGGGCTTCGTGTCGATGGCCGCAATCGCACCGCACGCGAACGCCAGTCCCTCGGCGCCGATCCGTTCCGAACGCTCGATGCTCTTGCGGATCAGCTCCTCGTTGACATCGACGCCGATGAGGTTCGCCGGCACATTCAGCACGTGGTTGAGGTAGTGGTGCGTGGCCAGCGTGAGATAGCTCGACCCGCAGCCGCAGTCGAGGATTTCGACGGGCCGACCGATGCTGCGCAGTCCGGCGTCATCGAGGACGTGGACGAGCTGCTTGAGGAACTCGTTGATCTGCGTGTGCTTCGCCCGCATCGGCGCCCGGACCCGGCCGTCGCTGGTCAGGACGCCCATCGCTTCGAGCAGCGCGTCGGCCCGCCCCTCCGGCAGCGGCACGTCCTTCACGCGGTTGTGCGCTTCGAGTGACACCGGCGCTGTCACGCGGCGCCGGCCCACCTGCACCTTCCCCTTCTTGGTGGTGCGCAGGTCGATTTCTTCGTTGCTGGTTTCGAGATGGATGGCGGAGAAGCCGAAGTCGAGCAGTTCGTCGAGTGGCGTCGCGACTTCGTGGCTGCGGTAGTTCTTGGCGACGTGCTTCGTGGCGTCGAAGTAGGAGAACTGCAGATGCCGCTGCCCGCGCAGGTCGATGGGCCGCACCGCAATGCGAACCCACGGGCACGCAGCAGGCCCGCGCAGCGCGCCGCCGAAGGTGGCGCGAAGGAAGTCGTCGCCCAGGACGGCGTCGTTGACGATTTGCTGGATGGTGTCGCGTTCGGTGTCGGTGCGGTTCATGCAGCTATGCTACGCCTTGGCGCCGCCCGCCACCACGTCGCGCCAGTGCGCGGGCAGTTCTCGCCATGCCGCCAGGTACGTTGTCTCCAACGGCAGCGGGACGTACTCGTCCGGCGTCAGGAACAACGGCATGTCCGGCAGCGTGTCGCCCACGGCCACCGGTTCCAGAAACGTGTCAGCGCCTGGGACGCCGACGTACGAGACGCACGTCAACGGCTTCTCCGGGTCGAATACGATGCCGTCGTCAGCGTTGTCGCAGATGACCCGGTGGATGCCCTGCGGGTCGCGCGGGCCGGGCGGGAACAGATCAACGATCAAAAGATGAATGCCGTGATTGAGCGCCTTGTGAACCTTGTCGATGAACGACTCGATCACGCGCTGGCCGCTCTTGTTGCCTGGCGACACGATCTCGATCATCGCGACCACGCGGTCGTCGCTGACATGACGGATGACGACATTCCTCGCGCGAAGCGCGTACTTGGTCGTGTCGTTCAGGGCGCGAAAACGCACCTTGGGCGGCTTGGTCGCAAGGGACACGCCACCGCCAGACGGCCGAACTTTCGGAAGTTCCCTGTTGTCGAGCCGTTGCAAGGTCAGCACGTCAGGATTGAAGTCCCCGATGATTTGTTCCGGCAGCGCGTAGTAGTCGGGCGGCAGCAGCCCGTCGTTCAGGCAGGTCCGCATCGCCGCGATCCAACCGAAATGAAGCGCGTGGAAGATGCCCGCAGGCACCTTGGTCCAGTCATGCACCGGCATGGTTCGTCCTCCCATCGTGCGGCGCAGGTCGCTGTTGCCGCTTCCCGATTCAGCTCCGCTCGATGAGCGTCTGCGACTTGATGATCGTGTTCTCTTCGGGGAAGGTGTGGAACGTCGACAGGAACAGGCAGCCCTGGCGGAAGTCGACGACGGCGTGGCTGAGCGGGGCGGTGGCCCAGCGGTTCGGCGGGTCGAGGTGCTGCAGCACGCCGCGCTTGCCGCTGGCGACGACGATCTCGCGGTGGACCTGCTGGAACAGCCCGTCGGGGAGCGTTTCGACCTGGAAGCTGGCCTGGTAGGTGATGCCGTGGCAGCACGGGACGACGGCCGAGTGCTCGCCACGCATGCGCTTGGCGTACAGCCGCCGCGTGTCGGGGACCGCCTGCTCGGCGTCGGCGACCTCGGTCAGCAGCACGTCGTCGTTCTGCCAGGTGACGACGTGGCCGGTCCGCGTGATCCACAGGCTGAGGTGGTAGTCCTCGCGCTCGTAGGTGCGAATGGTCAGGATGTCGAAAAGCTCGGGGTGCAGCGGCTTGCCGTAGACCTGGAAGACCAGGTCCGCCACCTGCGGCCGATGTAGAAGCTCGTTCATGGAAGCCGTCCGTCTCTGTTTCGTCCGTCCGAGGGGGCCTTTCCTCCCCCGATTATACCGTCTGCCGAAAGCGTCACAATCCGAGTTGCGGCGAAGTCGTTTAGCCGCTCGCCTACGGCGAGCGCGGACACGTCGTTGGCGGCGATCATGGTTGTTGGTCGTGGGTTGCGCCCGCGCTCGCCGTAGGCGAGCGGCTAAACGAATGCGACCTCCCTTCCCACGAAGGGAAATCCACGTTACAATACACGCCTCAGGACGTGTGTTTTTCGGAAAGGATGCCTGCCATGCGTGCCCCGGTGCGCTTCGTTCTTGTCGTCGCCATCGCCCTTCTCGTCGTCGCCGGCCCGCTGTACTACCGGAGCTGGCACCATTCCCAGTGGCGCAATTTCCGCGTCGTCGATCCGGGCAAGCTGTACCGCAGCGCCCAGTTGCCGATCCCCTCGGTGCAGCGGATCGTCAACGACTACGGCGTCCGCACGATCATCTGCCTGCGCGAAGGGGACAAAGCGGAGGACCAGCGCGAGGAGACATGGGCGGCCGACAACCGCGTGAAGTTCGTGCGCATCCCGCCGCGCTCGTGGTCGCTGAAGGACGGCACGGTCGACGCCGAGATCGGGCTGGCCGCGTTCCGCAAGGTGATGGACGACCCGGCCAACCACCCGGTGCTGATCCACTGCTACGCCGGCATCCACCGCACCGGCACGTACTGCGCGGTCTACCGCATGGACTACCAGGGCTGGAGCAACGAAACCGCCCTCGCCGAGCTGAAGGCGATGGGCTACGACACCTTCGACACCGACACCGACGGCGACGTCCGCCCGTACCTGCGGTCGTACCGCCCCGACCCGTCGCGCACGCAGCGCGAGGTGCCCGCCAGGGCCGTGTCGCGGGAGAGGTGATAAGCGGCACGGGCTATTTCGCGTCTTCCGGTCGCCATCAGCTGCATCAGCCCTTTCAAGGTGAAACTGGGCGATATATGCTTGGTTTGGTAAGTATTAGGTTTCAATAGGCACGGAATTTCCGTCTTTTGACAGTCGGTTGTCAC
>JAYSSW010001022.1:0-2717 GCA_043720335.1 Planctomycetia bacterium | reverse complement strand
CGAGTTGCTTGAATCCCGTCGGAGTCTCGATGGTGTCGGGGTCGAGGTTGCCAAAGATCTTCATGCAGCACGCTTGATGGCAGAGCGCGTCGATGTGGGTGCCGGTGTGCTCCATCATCGTCAGCATGCCCGACGCGCCGGAGCGAGGGCCGTCGACGGCGGGCTGGTAGGTGTCGCGGTGCCGGCGGTGCAGCGCATAGTGGTAGCCGGGCTTGTGCGACGGATGGATCGGCATCCCCTGGAAGCGCGGCTGCTCCAGGTCGATCACGCGCGCCTGCCGAAGCAGGTCGATCAACGCTTGCGTCGCGGACACGGCGGCTTCGGATTCGGCTGCTTGCATGGTGCACTTTCAGCGAGTGTGGTCATCGATGCAAAGTTGAGCTGGTTTCGTGTCGCCAGAGTAGGTCAGGCTACAGCGACTCCCAGGGACGGCTGTCCCTGGGCTTTCGAGATCGCTCAATCCACGTCACTTCGTCGGGCCGGCGCCGACGTGCCTGTCGATCCACGCGAAGAACTCGCGGTGCCACAGCCGGGCGTTCTGCGGGCGCAGGATCCAGTGGTTCTCGTCCGGGAAGTAGACGAGCCGCGACGGCACCCCCTTGATGCGCAGCGTGTTGTAGAACTCGAAGCCCTGTGTGATCGGCACGCGGTAGTCCTTCTCGCCGTGCGTCACCAGCGTCGGCGTCTTGAAGTTGGCGGCGAACCGCTCCGCCGACTGCTTGTCGATCTTCGTGATGTCGCCCCACGGCATGGCGCCGAGCGGCCTCTCGCGGCTGCGGACGATGTCGGACGCCATCATGCTGTGCCAGTTGTAGACGCCGGCGTGGCAGACGAGCGCCTTGAAGCGGTCGGTGTGCCCGTTCAGCCACGCCATCATGTACCCGCCGTAGCTCGCCCCCGCCGCGACGACGCGGTTCTTGTCGATGTAGGGCTGCTTCTCCAGCCAGTCGGTCCCCTTCATGATGTCGGTGAACGGCTTGGTGCCCATGTCGCCGGTGATGGAGTCGGTGAACTTCTGGCCGAAGCCGCTGGAGCCGTGGAAGTTGATGCAGCCGACGACGTAGCCCTTGCTGGCGAACAGGTGCAGGTTCCAGCGGTAGTGGAAGTCGGTGGTGATGCCGTTGTGCGGTCCGCCGTGGATGATCTGGATCAGCGGCCATTTCTTGTTGGCGTCGAAATTCGGCGGGTAGACGATCCACATCTGCACGTCGTCATCGTCGGCCCCCTTGAAGGTGACCTCCTTCACTTCGCCCAGGTTCCACTCGCTGCGGAGCTTGTTGTTGAAGCGGTCGATGCGCTCGGGTTCCTTCGTCATTGGCAGGGCGATGGTGAACAGGGCCGCCGGGATGCCGAAGGTCGAGCGCAGGAAGGCGATCTGCTTGCCGTTGCGGCTCAGGCTGAGCGACTGGTCGGTGTAGCCCGCGGTGAGGGCGGTCGCGTCGTCGCCTTTCGCGGAGACGGCGAACAGGCGATGGTAGCCCTTGTCCTCGGCCTCGAAGTAGAGGCCGTTGCTCTCGGCGGCCCAGTGCGGGTTGGCGCAGGTGCGGTCGAACTTGGCGGTGATCTCGCGGTTCTTGCCGGTCTCGCGGTCGTGGATCGCGATGCGCGAGCGGTCGGCGTAGAAGTACTTCACCGCCTGCTTGAGATAGGCGATGGCCGCGCCGTCGGGCGAGTAGACCGGGTGGGCGTCGGCGGCGGGGTTGTCGCCGGTGATGTTCTTCGGCTCGGCGGAGCCGTCGGTCGGCATGACGTAGAGGTCGCTGTTGAAGTCCATGCCGAGTTCCTTGGCCGACTCGCTGACGAAGCAGATCTCCTTGCCGTCGGGCGAGACGTCGTAGTCGGTCGAGCTGACGTGCAGCGTGCGCTTGGTGTGGGCGAACAGGTTCTTCGCCTTGCCGGTATCGGCGTCGATGGCGAAGACGACGGGGCGCTTGCCGTCGGCGATCCACTTGTCCCAGACACGGTACATGGCGTCGTCGATGATGTAGGCCTGGACCTTGTCGTCCTTCGTGGCCTTCTCCTTCTTGCGGTAGCTCTCCTCATCGGGGGTGTCGGCCCAGAGCTGGACGACGCCGTAGATCGTCCTGCCGTCGGCGGCCCACTTGAGGCCGGTGGCGGCCATCGGCAGCTTGGTGAGCTGCCTCGCTTCGCCGCCGCCGAGGGCGATGAGGTAGATCTGCGGCACATCGCCGCCGCGCTTGGAGAGGAAAGCGATGGTCTTGCCGTCGGGGGACCAGACGGGGCTGGTGTTGCTCCCCTTAAAACTGGTGAGGGAGCGCTGCGTCTTGCCGTCGGTGGAGATCAGCCAGATGGCGGTGGTGCTGGAGTTGTCGTCCATCGAATGGCTGGCGACTTCCTGCGCGACCCATTGGCCGTCGGGCGAGATCGCCGGCTTGGCGAGCCGTTGGACTTTCCAAAGGTCTTCGAGGGTGATCGGGCGTTTGCTGTCCTGCTCCCCGGCGTACGACAAGACGGGAATCGCGAGCAGCAAGGAGGCGATCCAAACGAAACGGCGCATGCGACAATCTCCAGGAGGGCATCAAGAGCTTCCAGGAGACAGAGTAAGCGAGTGGTCGGCGAGACTCAAGCATTTCCGCGAAACGGCCGATCGCCTGAGCCCGAAGCGCCAAGCGAGGCCGCACCGCGCGACGACGCGAAATCCTGGGACCGGCGACTCGCGCAGCGAGAGCCGCTGCTCGCTGGCGCATTGGCCAACG
>JAYSSW010001021.1:0-2717 GCA_043720335.1 Planctomycetia bacterium | reverse complement strand
TCGCCGTTCCGTTGGCGCCATGCCGTCGCGCGGTTTTCCTCGCTCGCGCTTCGGGCTCAGGCGGAAAATCGCCAAGCAAACGCAGGCAGTTCCTTGAGAGAAGGGGAATCCCCTTCGCTTGGTGCTCAGGCTCGGACCATGCAAGCTTCGCACACACGCAAAACAGAAGGCGCCGGGAAAGCAGTTTCCCGGCGCCTTCGATCATTGCTCCTCCGCTTCAGGCACTCGTGACGCGGTTCGGCGGCACGGTGGGACGGTTCGGCGCTGGCTCGCCAGGCAGCGGCGCTGGCGGGTCGCCGGGGCGCGGCGTCGGCGGTTCCGGCGGCATCGGCAGGTCTGGCCCCGGACGCGGCTCCGTCGGCGAGATGTCGGGCGGGTATTTCGGCTCCAGCTCCGGCGTCGGTTGCGTACTCGACATGGCGTTTCTCCTCGCGTGGTTCGGTTCTTCTCCTTGACATTCCACGCAAATCATGTGCCAGCCGTGGGTGAACTTGCGCGACTATTTCGCCTCGACGCGGTTGGCGCACGGCTCGCCTCGTTCGACACAGGCGAGGTTGTCGAGCGTCGTGCGGGCGATGTTGTCGAGGGCTTCGGCGGTGAGGAACGCCTGGTGGCCGGTCACGAGCACGTTGGGGAAGGTCGTGAGCCGGGCGAGCACGTCGTCGCGGATGCCGGTGGCGGAGACGTCCTCGAAGAAGACGCCGTCCTCCTCCTCGTACACGTCGATGCCGAGCCAGCCGAGGATGCCCGACTTGAGCGCGTCAATGACGGCCCGGGTGTCGATGAGGGCGCCTCGTCCGGTGTTGATGAGCATGACGCCGGGCTTCATGATCGCCAGCGTCTCGGCGCTGACGAGGTGCCGCGTCTGCGGCGTCAGCGGGCAGTGCAGCGTGACGATGTCGGAGCGGCGCAGCAGGTCGTGCAGCGGGACGGGGAAGGCGCCCAGCTCGGTGCAGTCGGGGTTCTCGACCACGTCGTGGACGAGCAGCTTGCAGCCGAACCCGTGCAGGATGCGGGCGACAATCGCTCCGATCTTCCCCGTGCCGACAACGCCCACGGTGCGGCCGTGCATGTCGAAGCCGGTCAGTCCGTCGAGGGCGAAGTTCCCCTCGCGGACGCGGTTGTACGCCTTGTGGATCTTGCGGTTCAGCGCCAGCATCAGGGCGACGGCGTGCTCGGCGACCGCGTGCGGCGAGTAGGCCGGCACGCGCACCACAGCGACGCCGAGACGCTGCGCCGCATGCAAGTCGACGTTGTTGAACCCGGCGCAGCGCAGCGCGACCACACGGACGCCGCTGCGCGCGAGCTGCTCGACCACGGCTGCTTCGAGATGGTCGTTGACGAAGACGCAGACGGCGTCGAACCCCTCGGCCAGCTTCGCGGTCTCCGCGCCGAGGCGAGGCTCGAAGTAGTGGATCATGTGGCCGTGCGCGAGGTTGGCCTGCTCGAAGGGGCTGCGGTCGTAGTTCTTCGTCCCGAAAAATGCGATCTTCATGGGTTCAGCCTATGAGATTTGTGCAGCGACGTTGATCCGGCAAGAAGGCCCCGGGATGGCGATCCCTGGGCTTTCATCCCTTCCAATTCCCCCGACGTGGGATAACCGCTCACCCACGTCAGGGCGAGTGGAATCGTATGGAACCAGATTCCTGATGCTAGGCGAACGGCCTGCGTAAGTTGGCTGGTGGAAATATCAGTGAAGAGGCTAGGCGAACGGCTTGCGTCAGCTGGCTGGTGGAAATATCAATCGCTGCAAATCTGGACCAGCCCGCTGACGCAGGCCGTTCGCCGGACTTTGGATGCTTCAACGACCGACCCTTGAACTGGGAGAGGCGCAAACGGCTTCGATCCCATCGGGAAGTTGTTTTGTCGGTTTTCCTGAAAGCGGGTCGCTGGGCTTCTGGACCGGCACGAACGCCTCAGCATGCATTCTTCATCCAAATCTCCCTCGTTTTCTTACGTTTGCCTTTGCTTCCGCCCCCCTCTCGGTTAACATTGCACGAATGCCCTTCCCAGCCTCCGCAAATCGCCAAATTGCACCCTTCGCGTTTGAAACGAGTGATCGCCCATGAAAAGCCAAATCCGCTCGCGTCGCAACCCACGCAGCTACCGCCCGGCCCTGGAACGGCTGGAGAGCCGCGACGTGCCGGCGGTTTTCACCGTCTCCACCGGCCTCGATAGCGGCGCCGGCTCGTTGCGGGCCGCGATCACCAGTGCCAACGCCAACGGCGTCGGCGCGGACACGATCCAATTCGCGGCTAGCGTCACCACGGTAACCGTGCTGACGCGTGGCGGGACGCAGTTCGGTCCGAATGCGTTCGAGGTGACCTCGGCCATCACGATCGCGGGCGCCGGGCAAACGATCACCCGTGGCGGCGCCGCGCCGAACTTCCGCCTGTTCCACGTGTCAGCGGCGGGGAACCTCATCCTGAGTAATCTGACGTTGAGCAACGGCTTTGCTCGCGGGGGCGACGGCGGCGTCAGCGGCGGCGGCGGCATGGGGGCGGGCGGTGCGATCTACAACCAGGGCACGCTCACGGTGCTCAACAGCACCCTGACGGGCAACTCCGCAGTCGGCGGCAATGGTGGGATCGCAAACCCTGCAGGCTTCAACCTCGGCGGCGGCGGCGGCATCGGTGGTGATGGTGGCTCCGGTGGCTCCAGCGGTGGCTTCGGCGGCGGCGGCGGCATGGGCGGCAGTGGCGGTATCGGCGGCTCGG
>JAYSSW010001020.1:0-5760 GCA_043720335.1 Planctomycetia bacterium | reverse complement strand
ACTTAAAGGTAGGTTAACCGGCACAGGCCGAGCAATCGTTTCGTGAGCAGAAACGCCGACTTTCCCAGGATAACTGCACGAATGCGCCAGTCGCGCCGCCGATGCCGGTCGCGCGCGTTGGGTGCGTTGGGCGAACCTTGCCGGCGAGGAGCATGGTGACGGATGTGCTGACGGCGTAAGATGGGCCGTGCGCGCGAGCCGTGCGGCTTGTGCGGCCTCGGGCGCGTGAAGCTGCGACGACTGTGCCGATTGTTCCAGGGAAGCGACCATGCCCCCGCCGAGCCGAACCGACGTGCGCATGCGTGGCTTTCGGGAGCGCGCCGAGGTTGCCGAGGTTTTGCAGCGGATCGATTCTCGCGTGCAGGTACTGGGAATCGAGCCTGTCGAACTGCACGACGCTGCCGAGCGTGTGCTGGCGCAGGACGTGGCTGCGCCGTGCTGCGTGCCCGGCTTCGACCGTGCCGCGATGGACGGCTACGCGGTCCGCGCCGAGGAGACGTTCGGCGCCGACGCCTACACGCCGCTCGGCTTCGCGCTGGTTGGCCAATCGCTGCCGGGCCGTCCTTTCACGGGGCAGGTGCAGCCGGGCCAAGCGGTGCGCATCATGACGGGAGCGCCGCTTCCCGCAGGTGCTGATTCGGTCGTGCAAGCAGAGGCCGCCCAGGAAATCGACAACCTCGTCCGCGTGATGGAGCCGGTGTCGCCCGGTCGTCACGTTGGCCGACGTGGCGAAGACATCGAAACGGGAGTCGTGCTGCTTCGTGCAGGGCGACGCCTGAGGCCGCAAGACGTGGCGGTGCTGGCGTCGGTCGGCGCGACGCCGGTGCAGGTGGTGCGCCAGCCGCGCGTCGCGATCCTGGTGACGGGGGATGAACTGCTGCCATGCGGCGCGAAGCCGACCGGGTATCAGATCGTTGACAGCAACTCGGTGATGCTGGCCGCGCTGGCACGGCGCGACGGGGCGGCATCGGTTCGCGTGCAGTTGGTGGCGGATCGCCATGAACTCGTGAGAGACGCCGTCGAACAAGCCGACGAAGACGTGTTGCTGATTTCCGGCGGATCGTCAGTCGGCGTCGAAGACCACGCGCCGCGCGTGCTGGCGGAGCTGGGCGAACTCGCGGTGCATGGCGTCGCGCTGCGTCCCGCAAGCCCGACGGGTCTCGGCTTCCTCGGCTCGCGGGTGGTGTTCCTGATGCCGGGCAATCCGGTGTCGTGCCTGTGCGCCTACGACCTGTTCGCGGGACGTGCGCTGCGGTTGCTGGGGGGCCGAGATCCGGGCATGCCCTATCCGACGCAGCGCCTGCCACTCGCGCGCAAGATCGCGTCGATGGTGGGGCGTGTCGACTACGTCCGCGTGCAGGTTTTGAACGGCATGGTCGAGCCGCTCGCGATCAGCGGGGCGTCGATCCTCAGCTCGACGACCCGCGCGGACGGTTTCGTGATCGTGCCCGCCGACCTGGAAGGGCACGGCGAAGGCGACGACGTGCTGGTCCATTTCTACGACCTGCAAGCCGCGAGGCCGGCGCCATGAAGCAGGACCAGTTCCTCAACGTGGTCGACCGCGACGAAGCCGAGCGTCGCTTCCGCGCGGTGCTGGACCTGCGCCCCCTCGGTGCGGAAATCGTCCCGCTCGCGGACGCCTGGCAGCGCGTCTTGTCTGAGGACGTGCTCGCCCCCGTGGATGTGCCCAGCTTCGACCGCTCGAACGTCGACGGCTTCGCCGTGCGCGCCGAGGACACCTACGGCGCCAGCGAGGAGCAGCCGCGCCGACTTGCGATCAACGCGGAATCGCTCGCGCCGGGCGTTCAGCCTGCGATGAAGGTTGCACCTGGCACGGCGACGCTGATCGCGACCGGGGCGATGCTGCCGCGCGGCTCCGACGCCGTCGTCATGGTCGAGCAGACCGACGCGCAGGACGGCCAGCTTCTCGTGAAGCGCCCCGTCACGCCGGGCGCCAATCTCACGTTCGCGGGGACCGACATCGGCCGGGGCGAGACCGTGCTGCGACGCGGCGACCTGCTCACGTCGCGCGAAACGGGCGTGATCGCCGCGCTGGGCGTTGCGCAGGTTTCGGTGGTGCGCCGGCCTCGTGTCGCGATCCTGTCGACGGGCAACGAGCTGATCGCGCCTGGAACGCCAATGGCTCCTGGCCTGGTCTACGACAGCAACGCGACGATCCTCGCCGACGCGGTGCGCGAATTGGGGGGCGAGCCAATCGTGCTGGGCATCGTCGCCGACGACCGCGCGTTGATCGAAACGAAGCTGCGCGAATCGCTCGCTTTTGATGTCGTGGTCCTGTCAGGCGGCACGTCGAAAGGGGAAGGGGACCTGTGCTACCGCGTCGTGGCGGAGCTGGGGCCGCCGGGGATCGTCGTGCACGGCGTGGCGCTGAAGCCAGGCAAGCCGCTCTGCCTGGCGGCGGTCCGCGTGCAGGATCGCGTCGTCCCGGTCGTGATCCTGCCGGGCTTCCCGACCTCGGCGATCTTCACGTTCCACGAGTTCGTCGCGCCGGTGATCCGCGTCTTCGCGGGCCGACGCGCCGATCCGGCGACCACGGTTTCCGCACGCCTGCCGATGCGCGTGAACTCGGAGCGAGGTCGAACCGAATACCTGCTCGTCGGCCTGGTGGACGGCAACGACGGACTCGTCGCCTATCCGATGGGCAAAGGATCCGGCTCGGTGACGACGTTCAGCAAAGCCGACGGATTCATCGTCATCCCGCGCCAGCAGGAGTACGTCGAAGCCGACACCGTCGTCGAAGTGCGACGCATTGGCGATCGGCCTGCGGATCTCGTCGTCATCGGCAGCCACTGCGTCGGGATGGACTACCTGCTCGGCGAATTGCAGAAGCGGGGCTTCCGCAGCAAGTTTCTCGCGGTCGGCAGCATGGGGGGGCTGGAAGCCGCCAAGCGAGGCGAGTGCGACGTCGCGGGGATCCATCTGCTCGACCCGGCGACGGGCGTCTACAACCGTCCCTACGTGACCGCCGGCCTGACGCTGGAGACCGGCTATCGTCGCATGCAGGGGCTGGTTTTCCGCCGCGACGATCCTCGCTTCGCGGGCCGCAGCATCGACGACGCGATCGCGGCGGCGCTGGCGGATCCCGACTGCGCGATGATCAACCGCAACCGGGGCAGCGGCACGCGCGTCCTGCTCGATCAGCTGCTGCGCGGCAGGAAACCGCCGGGCTGCACGGCCGAGGCACGCACGCACAACGCCGTCGTCGCGGCGGTGGCGCAGCGGCGCGCGGACTGGGGCGTGGCGATCCGCAACGTCGCCGACGCGGCGGGGTTGGATTTCCTGCCGCTCTGCGTGGAGCACTACGACCTGGTCGTTCCCGAATCACGGCGTGGCCGGCCGGCGGTGAAAGCGCTCGTGGAACTGCTGAAGGACGATTCGGTTCGCGAAGGATTGAAACGTAGGGGATTCGAGAAGTAGAAAAACAAAGGCTGCGCTGGCGGCGTCCACCAGTGCAGCCCGTGCTTTGATTCTCAGGAATAAGCGAATGAAGGTCGCGCGGCGGACGAGCGAATCGTTCATCGCCGCGAACAACGGGGCGCCGACCATGTCGGCGAAATCACCTGGTCAGCGGCTTTCCGCCAGCGCGTTGGCGGCCACCCAGAGCATGAAAGCGACACGCTCCCGCAGAAGGCGGTGGCGGCCGATCAGCTTGTCGTGGTAGCCTCTCCAGGTGTAGAAGAGGAGGGCGACGGAGAGCGCGGACATGCCGCAGTACACCATGCTCATGGAAGTGTGACTCGTGGACGGGGGCCTCGTTTGTCGTTCCGTGAAGCAACCCTAGCTCACCTTGTCCGCCAGTGCAAACCGCGTGGTTTCGATTCTTCCCTCCGCGGATGCTGCACGCAGAACCGGATCCCCCTGCATGCTTGAAGCGGGCCAATACCTGATCGGCGACTGGAGAAGCGTGGGCGACGATGCGTTCTGTCGCGACATTCTGCACGCGGCGACGCACGAGCGGTTGGGCCGCGTCCACAGCCCAACCGCGCCCGAGCGGGGGTGGACGCGCTGGCTTCGCTCCTATCGGCTCGAACTGCGCGAAACCGACGACGATTCGCTGCTTATCGTCCTCAAGCGCCCTTGGCGCATCCTCCGACTCTGGGACATCTACGACGCCGACGACCAGCGCATGGGCAGCGTCTACCCGCCGTCGATCCTCGACGAGGACGGCGTGCGGCGCGCCTTCGTGGATCGCGGCTTGTCAGGCCGGGGCCGGATCATCTCGGCCGAGGGCCGCGTGCTGACGGAGCTGGACTACGGCGTCGAGAATGAACTGCGGGTGAAGTTCGCGGACGACTTGGAGGAGAACCCGTTCCTGCGGATGCTGCTGCTGGCGAGCGCGATCGCGCTGGACTCACTCCCCGCCGGCGCTTGATGCCAGCTCGCCGCGCAGCCCCGCCAGCCCCTCGCTGCCCACATGGAGCGTCCGTTCGCCAACGCCGAGGTGGTAGATGTCGTCGAGCGGCTGGTAGGCCAGGAAGCGGACCACGACGCCGGGCTTCAGCCCCAGCGACTGCCAATGCCTCAGTCGTTCGGGGTTGTCGTCCTGCACCTCGCGGATGAGCACGTCCTGGCCGGGGCGGTACTCGTGGAGGGGCAGCAGGTCGCGCTTGGCGAGGTCGCCGCTGACCGACGGGATGGGATGGCCGTGCGGATCCTCAAGGGGTTCGTGGAGGTAGTCCGCGATCGCCTGCTCCAGCCGGGGCGAGATGGCGTGCTCGAGCGCGTCGGCCTCCGCGTCGACCTCGCTCCAGTCGAGGCCCAGAACGCGCGTCAGGAACAGCTCGACGAGGCGATGGCGGCGAATGACGCGGCGGGCCTGCGAGACGCCGTTGCTGGTCAGCTGGGCGCCTTTGCCGACCTCGTACTGGATCAGTCTCGCTTCCGCGAGCCGCTTCAGCATGCCGGTGACGGAGGGCGCACGCACCTTCAGGCGCGAGGCGATGTCCACGGGAGAGACCATCCCCTCCGCGCCCCCCAGGCTGTGGATCGCCTTCAAGTAGTCCTGTACCGCAGGTGTGACGTTGTCTGCCATGCAATAGGCACCCAGGGTTTTCCGGTTCCGGGATGATTATAGCCCTTCGCCTGCGTGACGCGCGGGAATCGGCGCGGCGGACATAAGGTTGCCGATTGGACAAAGGCGCGGTTGCGACCTACCCTTCATAAGTCCCATGTCGGACAACGGTGGGGAAGCGGGGCGTCGCACGCCCCGATTTCTCCGAACCGCTGCGCTGGCGAGCGATCACGGGGGAGCCATCGGCTGTCCCGCCCGCCGCGCGACAACGAATCCAGGGTGAGCCATGAGCTGGTTGCGGGAAGCGGATGCCGAGCCGATTCCGGGCTATCGTCTGATCGAGCCGCTGGGCAGCGGCGGATTCGGCGAGGTCTGGAAATGTGAAGCCCCCGGCGGCTTGAACAAGGCGATCAAGTTCGTCTACGGGAACCTGAACTCCCTCGACGTGGACTGCGTGCGCGCCGAGCAGGAGTGGAAGGCGCTGCAGCGCATCCGCGAGGTGCGCCATCCGTTCGTCTGCTCCGTCGAGCGCATCGACAACGTGGACGGCGAGCTGGTCATCGTCATGGAGCTGGCCGAGCGCACGCTGCACGAGCTGTGCAAGGAGTGCCAGGGCGCCGGCATGACCGGCATCGCGGCGGGCGACCTGATGCGCTACATGCGCGACGCCGCCGAGGCGCTCGACTACATGTACGAGCGGCACAACCTGCAGCACCTCGACATCAAGC
>JAYSSW010001019.1:0-2722 GCA_043720335.1 Planctomycetia bacterium | reverse complement strand
CTTGCGGCAAAAGCCCCACCTGATTCAATCGTTCTTCGCCGCCGCCGGGTTGCCGCTACACGGGTGAAAGTTTACTTCTTTGCGCAGCTGTCAGTAAGGAAGTGGCAGAGGTGGCCGCGAGCCGCCAAGAGCGTCAAAGGCAGAGGTTTCTCGTTGCGTTCATGCACCAGGCTGTTGCGGCATTCGCGCACCAGGTGAGCTTCGTCAAGATTGCTTTCGGGGATGCCGCAGGTCGCGGTTAGTCCTGCGAGCAAGTCGAATGTTTTGGGATGGGTGGTCCAACGCGAGTTCCAGTACTGCCTCGCAGCGGTCTCGAACTCGGCGAACAGACGCATGAGGTAGGTGCCTTCAAGCTTCCGCGACGCATCGACGACGTTGCGATGCCTCAACCCGTCGCGCAGGATCGTCGGGTCGTCCTGGGCTTGCTTCAGGAAACGGTCGGCCGCCTGGCGCATCGCCTTATGTTCCAGCTCGACGGCCTTGATGCGGAACTGCCATTCGTGGTTATGCGGCATGACGACGCATCTCTTCAAGAACCTTGCCCAACGTCTCCTTGGTCAACGGGACTTCCTCGCCCTCGTCGAAGGAATTGCAAAGGTTCCATCGCCCATCGCTGAAGGTGATTCTGGCAATGTCGTCGTACCTCGGCATCAAGTAGAGGTCGACGATCCCTTCGACGCCGAAAGAAGAGCGGCCCAACGGCTCCAGCAGCACGCGGGCGAGGTCCGCTTGCATGAACAGAGCGGGAACGCGGTGCTTTCCGAACCGCGAGTCTTCAAGCTTCTTCTCGATGCGGCGCGTGGCCCAGCCCGATTCCTTCGCCCACGCTTCGACCGTCCCGACCAGAGCGGTGATTCGCTCGATCCAGGCGGTGCGGTCGCGCAGCCTCGCTCGGATCTCGGCTTCGATCTGCGCCTTGTGCTCGCCAGGCCCGTCGGGGCTGCGGCTCCAGTCGAAGTGGACGCCGTCCGGTTCCTGGGTCGCGCCCACCTCGAACCGCAGCGATCTCCAGGCGTCTCCGTTGCGCACTTCACCTGGCTTGGGATCCCAGGGCATGAATGTGAACACCTGCGTTCCGGCGGGCGTTTTCGGTTCGTAGCCGGACACGCGGAATTTCTCGGTGTTCTCCATGATGTCCAAGTCCTGCATGATCTCGATGCCGCTCATGGTGGCGCCCTTGCTGGTGTCACGATCATCCGTTCCTGTTCGATTCCATTGTAACTCGACATCGGTTCGCGGAAAACGTCTCCGCCCCGGCGCTGCGCGTCACTTCTTGCCTGCGACGGTCAGCCACAGGCTCTCGGTGGTGGACGCCAGGTCGGCGACGGTGGCGCGGGCGGGGCGCTGCGGGGCGTCCTTCGCCTTCGGGACGCCGACGACGCGGATCGGGCCGGACCACGGCGGCGACTCGCCCGCCAGCTTCAGCGTAAGCGACTTCGGCCCCGCGACCGTGCTGGCGGTCACGCCGGGCGGCAGCCCTTCGACGCGCAGGTCCATGTCACTCTTGAAGCCGCCGCGCGCTTCGAGGGCGACGGGGATGTCGAGCGGCTTGCCGGGTGACAGGACGAAGCGGTCGCTGGCGAGTTTCAGGTCGTAATCGGGCGCGGCGAAGCCGGCGTGCAGCAGGTAGGCGTGGCGCAGGCCGGCGCCGTCGTGCAGGTCGCGCACCTCCAGCGACACTTTGCCGTCGGCGGTCGTCGTGAAGTCGAGCGACGGGTCGGCGTCGAGCGCGGCGGCCTTCGCCTCGGCCAGCTGCTTGCCCTGGGAATCGCTGAGCCGCAGCACCGGGTCGAGCAGGAAGCCGAGGCTGCGGGCTTCGACGCGGAAGGCGAGCCGCTGCCCCTTCTTCGCGTCGAAGGTGTACACGTCGCGCTCGCCCGGCTTGTCGAACCGGCCGCTGACGACGCTCGGCAGCGCGAGCGGCATCGGCTCGCGGGTGGTTCGCGTCGCCACCGGGTGCGGCGACTGCCGCAGCCTGAACGGGTTCGCCAGCGACGGATGGAACAACGTCAGCCGCTCGGTCCCCGCTCGCGGCGCAACGGCGAACGACTTCAATTCGTCGCTCAGGTTCCAGCCGACGAGTTCGACCTTGCTCGGCGCGTCGTGAGGTACCGCTAGCGGGAACGAGTGCTCGACGAACGGCCCGGTGGTGAGCGTGAGCCGATAGATGAACTTGTCGCCGCCGGCGAAGCGGATCGACGAGTCGGGGACCAGCGGGAACGCGAAGAGGCGAATCAAGTATGCGCCGTCTTTCGTGGCGGTGAACGCGATCTGCGGGTCGAGGCCGTGCCAGTCGTCGTTCTGCGCGCGGACGAAGCCGTCGGCCGACAGCACCTGCAGCACGCCGTCCATCGGCGAGCGGAGCGTGCGGTTTGCGTCCAGGCTGGCGACCAGCGTCTCGCCCTTCTTGAGCTTCACCGCGAAGACGTCGACGTCGCCCGCCTTGTCGAGCCGGCCGTTGACGACGACGCGCGAAGAGTCGAGCATGTGCGGCTTGAGCGCGTCGTCGTTCGGCTCCTTTTCCACAACTTCGGGGAGCGTGCCGACGACGAACGGCCTGGCGACGCTGGCGCCCTCGGCGTTGTGCAGGCGCATGAAATAGACGCCCGGAGCGACATCGGGCGCGATCGTGACGAGCAGCTTGCCGGCTTCCTTCGCCGGCTTGACGGCCAGCCCCGGCGCGTCGGTCCACACCTGCGGCGGCCAGGGGGTGACGCTGCCC
>JAYSSW010001018.1:0-5774 GCA_043720335.1 Planctomycetia bacterium | reverse complement strand
AAACACGCGACGGAGGGCAGGAAGCCGCCGGGGAAGATGTAGCGCTGGATGAAATCGACGGTGCGGCGGTAGCGATTGAAATGGCGGTCGGCGATGGTGATGCCTTGCAGCAGCATCATGCCGTCGGGTTTCAGCAATTGCGAACAGGTGCGGAAGTAGGTGTCGAGGAACGGCTCGCCGACGGCTTCGACCATCTCGATGGAGACGATCTTGTCGAACGTGCCGTTGAGGTCGCGGTAGTCCTGCCGCAGCACGGTCACGCGGTCCCGCAAACCCGCCTCGGCGATGCGCTGCGTGGCCAGCTCGTGCTGCTTCTTGGAGATGGTGGTTGTGGTGACACGGCAGCCGTAGTCGCGGGCGGCGTGCAGGGCGAAGCCGCCCCAGCCGGTGCCGATCTCCAGCAGATGGTCGCGCGGCGACAGTTCCAGCTTCTGGCAGACGTGGTCGAGCTTCGCGACCGACGCGTCGTACAAGGGCGTGTCGTCGCGGTCGAAAATGGCCGCCGAGTACATCATCGTGTCGTCGAGGAAGAGGCGGAAGAACTCGTTGCCCAGGTCGTAGTGGGCGCCGATGTTCCGCCGGCTGCCGTGCTGCGAATTGCGGCGGAACACGTGAGTGAGTCGATTCCAGCCGTTGGCGAGCAGCGAAAGGGGGCCGTCCATGCCGGCGAAGGCGTCCATGTTGCGGCAGACGAGCTGGCAGAGTGCGGTGAGGTCGTCGCAGCTCCACCAGCCCTTCATGAACGCTTCGCCGGCCGCGACGCTGCCGTTGAACGCGAGTGTGGAGTAGAAGCGCGGGTCGTGGACCGAAACCTTCGCACACAGGGAATGCGTTTCGGATCGCTTTCCGAACGACTCCGCGCCGATGTCGTCTTCGAGATGGATTTCGCCGTCGCGGAAATGACGGCGAACCTGGCCGCACAGCAGGCGGCGCGTCCAGCGGTCACGCAGGCGCATCGCGGGTTGTGGAGTGGTCTGCGGCGGGTGAGAGGCGGTCAGGTTCATGCGTCTCAGCGGGGGGCTGGGGATGCGGGAAGGCCGGGCACTTCTTCAGCCAGAGCCGAATCGCTTCCCCGTAGATGGCTGCTGTCACCTTGCCGGTGATGCAAGGGTGCTTCCAGAGGATTCGGCCCAAGGCTGCGGGGGTGATCTCCGTTCGCTTCAGTGCGAGGGTCGCATCCAGTTTTTTACGGTTGGCTTCGCTGCAGTCCATATGGACCAGGAGTTGCTTGCCTGGCGCCAGCAGGTGGAAGTCGTACTGCATGTCCATGCCGAGGAACGGCGACACATGGAATACCTTCGGGAAGGCGAAGTGGTTTCGCCGCCCGTTTGGGTTGTCGCGCGCATCGAAGACGTAGCAGTGGCGTTCGTTCCACGGGGTATTAGTTACCTCGAAGACGACGCTTTCCAGTCGTTCTCCGAAAAGATCGTAGCAAAAATAGACGCTGACCGGGTTGAATGCGTACCCCAGGTAACGCAGGTGTGTCAGCAGGCGGACCGGGCCGGCGGGGCGATGGCCGAAACGCTGCTGCACCAGGTCGCGCACCGACTCGGCGAGCGGCTGGCGCGGGTCGCCGAAGTGGTCGGCCCGGCGGAAGCTGGCGTAGGCGGGGGACTCGTTCGCCCAGAACCAGCGGTCCTTGAAAAGTCGCGACAGCTCGTCGAGGTCGAGGTACATCAGGAACAGCGAATAGCGGAAGGCGTGCGGCGTGGGAAAGTAGCGCCGATGCCGCACCCAGCCCTCGTAGATCGCGCTGTGCCAGGTCATAAAAGTTTAACCACAGAGACACAGAGAACACAGAGAAAGACAGGAAAAGAGAAAGAGTGAGAGGCTGCGACCACGAACGCGTCGACACTTTGCTCACGTCAACGTCTCGATGATCCACTCATGGTGCGCCTCTTTGTCTTTTCTCCGTGTCCTCTGTGCCTCTGTGGTTCAAGTTTTTTCACAACGACTTGCCGAACCATTGGCCGACGGCGAGGGCGCTGCGGACGCCGTCCTCGTGGAAGCCGTTGCTCCAGTAGGCGCCGCAGTAGTGGGTGCGGCGCACGCCGCTGATTTCGTGCCAGCGCTTCTGGGCGGCGATCCCCTTCGATTGATAGACGGGATGGTGGTAGACGACGCGTTTCAGGATCGTTTCAGGCCGGATCGCGGCCGTGCGGTTGAGCGTCACGCACAGCGTCTGCTTGCACGCGATGCCTTGCAGCAGGTTCATCCAGTAGGTCAGCGTCGGCCTTTCGCTCGGCTCCGCGGAGCGGTGGTAGTTCCAGCTGGCCCAGGCCCGTTTGTTGCGCGGCAGCAGCGACTCATCCGTGTGCAGTACCGCTTCGTTCTCCTGGTACGGGATCGCGCCGAGGATCTCGCGCTCGGCGTCGCTAGGGTCGGCCAGCATCCGCAGCGACTGGTCGCTGTGGGCGGCCAACACGACATGGTCGAACCGCTCGACGCCATTCGTCGATTCGACTTCGACATGGTCGTCGAAGCGTCGCACGGAGCGAACCGGGCTGTTGAGCCGAACCCGGTCGCGGTAGGTGTGCGTGAGTTTGTCGATGTAGCTCTTCGAACCGCCGACGACGGTGAGCCACTGCGGGCGGTCGTAGACGCTGAGCAGTCCGTGGTTCTGGAAGAACTGCACGAAGAACCGCGCTGGGAAGTCCCACATCGTGTCGAGCGGCATCGACCAGATCGCGGCCCCCATCGGCAGCAGGTAGTGGACGATGAACTCGGCGCCGTAGTGGTGCGACGTGAGGTAGTCGCGCAGCGTCGGGCCGTCGCCGCTGGACTTCAGCAGATCGGGGGCTTCGCGGTTGAAGCGCAGGATCTCGCGGACCATGCGCCAGAACGACGGGCGAATGAGGTTCAGCCGTTGGGCGAACAGGCCGTTCCACGAGCCGCCGTTGTATTCGAGGCCGGTTTCCTCGTCGTGGACGCTGAAACTCATCGTGCTGTCGCGTAGCGGCACGTTCAGCTTGGCGAGCAGGCGGAGGAAATTGGGATAGGTGCGGTCGTTGCAGACGATGAAGCCGGTGTCGACGTGGAACTGGCCATCGGGCAGAGAGATGGTGGCGGTGTCGGTGTGTCCACCGAGTCGGTCGTTTGATTCGTAGACCGTCAGGTCATGGTCGCCGCCCAGCAGATGGGCGGCGACCATGCCTGCGATTCCGGTCCCTACGACGGCAATGCGCACGAGGGATTCGCCTCAGGGATGACGGAAGCATTGGCCATCGCGGACGGCTTCGGGTACATGATCCGCGCGGGAACGGGATGGAGATCCCACACCAGTCCGAGCTTGGCCATGAAGCAGAGGATGTAGTAGGAGATGTCGATCTCCCACCAGAAGAAGCCCTGGCGGGTCGAGTTCGGGTAGTAGTGGTGGTTGTTGTGCCAGCCTTCGCCGAAGGTCAGCAGGGCGACGATGAGGCTGTTCTTGCTGTCGTCCTTGGTCTTGTAGCGGCGGGTGCCGATCAGGTGCGTGGCCGAGTTGACCAGGTAGGTGACATGCGAGGTGAAGATCGTGGAGATGAAGAAGCCCCAGACGAGCATCTGCATGCCGGTGACGCCGGACTCGGGAGCGCCCCAGCCGACGAGCGCGCCGAAGCCGAACAGGCTGGCGGCGAAGCCGACGACGATGGCGAGGTCGTACTTGTCGAGCCAGCGCATCTCGGGGTACTTGGCGAAGTCGGGGATGATCTTCAGGTCGGTCGGCGCCGCCTTCGGGGTGAGGAACCAGCCGAAGTGGCTCCACAGGATGCCATGCTGGCGGGGCGAGTGCAGGTCGTGCGGATCGTCGGAGTGGATGTGGTGGTGGCGATGGTGCGCCGCCCACCAGAGGGGCCCGCGCTGGACCGCCATGCAACCGATGCCGCCGAAGATGAACTGGACGACGCGCGACGTTTTGAACGTGCGGTGCGAGAAGTAGCGGTGGTAGAAGCCGGTGAGCGTGAAGACGCGCAGGGCGTAGAAGAAGACGGCGACGGAGACCGCCAGCCAGCTCCAGCCCACGAAGAACACGCCCAGGCATGCAACATGCAGGAAGATGAACGGGACCGAGCGGATCCAGTCGATCTTCTCGAACTTGTCCGAATCAGGCCCGGCGGACGGCTTGGCCGCCCCGAACCATGACATGAACGAGTTCAAGTACGAATAGCGCTGCGGAGGAGGTTGTGGATTCATGAAGAGGGTTTCCGGCGAAAATGAAAGTCAGCGGTTCAAGGTTCAGACTACGGCGTCCGAGGCGATTTTCCAGGGCAATCGTACCATTTCAAAAGGACTGGACAAGACCAATGCGAGGTCTCTCCCGAAAACGTCGCGAATCAGGCGGATTCCACGCGGCGCGCATGCCCATCTCCCCATTATACCACACGCGCTGGGCCAGCGGCGCGGGTTGTACCGGGAATAGTGGGGCGCAAAACGCTGCACCCTCTGGTTTTCGGCATTTCGACCTGACAAGCTTGCGGGAAAAATGGAAGATGGCGTGTACTGCGGTCGCGTAGACCGGGCAAACTCCTCCAGTCAGCGAAGGCTTGCCGCCGCGAACCGCCCCCTTCCCGCACACCCCGGCATACCCCATGAACCGACTCCAGACGATGGCGCGATGGCTCGCCTGGTCGCTCCTGGCCCTGATAGCCGTCCTCCCGGTCAGCGACGCCAACCCGCTCCCGGTGGGGCCGAAAGCCCCCTCGTCCGCCGACGAGGACTGCCTGACAACCGATCCGCCGCCGCCGGTGCTGAAATTGAAAGTGCGCGTCCCGGCGCACGCGCCGGGGGAACTCGCGCTCGTCTACAAGATCTGCGTCGAGAACAGCTCGAAGTCGGAAGCGCACCATGTGATGGTGAAGGACCTGCTGCCGCCCAACGCGAAGTTCGTCCGTTCCGACCCGGAGCCGTCGAAGATCGACCCGGAGCTGCAATGGACGCTGGGCACGATCGGCGCCGGGGCGGCCCGTGAGATCACGCTGGTGCTTCAGCCTCTCAACAACGCCGACGTGAAGAACTGCATCCGCGTGCAGTTCGAGCACGGCCTGTGCCTGGTCACTCGCCGCGCCGCGTCAGTCGGCCCGGACGGGACGCCGCTGCCCCCCGGCACGCTGCCGCCGGTCAGCACGAAGCCCGACCCGCCGAGGATCAACACGGACCCGCCCAAAGTCGTGCCGATCCCCGAGGAGAAAGTCCCCGGCCTCGCCAGGCTCAAGCTCGACGTGCAAGGCAACGACAAGCAGTACCTGAACATGGCGAGCAAGTACCTCATCACGCTCAAGAACACCGGCGACGGCAAGGCGACCAACGTGCTGCTGACCGCCAAGCTCTCCGACAAGCTGAAGTTCATCCGCGCCAGCGACAAGGGGATGGCCGTCGACGACCAGGTCGCCTGGTTCCTCGGCGACCTCGAAGCCGGGGCGACGCGGCAGATCGAACTGGTGCTGCGAGGGGAGATCGGCAAGCACTGCCTCCGCGTCGCCGCCCGCGCCGACCGCAACGTCGCCACGCTGGACGAGACGGTCTGCACCACGTTCGTGGCCGCGTCGGCGATGACGCTGGAGATGGTCGACACGGCCGACCCGATCCTGGTGGGAGGCAAGACGACGTACGAGACGACGATCGCCAACCAGGGGACGCTGCCGTTGCGGAACGTGAGGCTGAAGGCGCGCATCCCGCCGTCGCTGAAGCTGCTTAGCACCGAGCCGCCCGATTTCATCCGCGGCGAGATCGATGCGCAGGGGACATGGATCCTGTTCAAGCCGCTTGAGCCGCCGCTCGGAGTTGGCAACAAGGTC
>JAYSSW010001017.1:0-2729 GCA_043720335.1 Planctomycetia bacterium | reverse complement strand
TCGGCGACCAAGGTCGAGGAGTTCGTCAAGAAGCGCGGGCCGAAGCTGCACTACACCTTCGCCTACGCCGACGACCGGGACAGCTACAACGACTGGATGAAGGCCGCCGGCCGCGGCGGCATCCCCTGCACCTTCGTCGTCGGCAAGGACAACAAGATCGCCTACATCGGCCATCCCATGTACCTCGACGTCGTCCTGCCCAAGGTCGTCGCCGGCACCTGGAAGGACGACGTCGACGGCGCCAACATCAAGGCCATCGAGACCGAGGTCAACGGCGTCTTCAAGGCGGTCCGAGGTGCTGACGCCGAAGCCGGCCTGAAGACGCTCACCGATTTCCAGACGAAGTATCCCGAGCTGAACAAGATCCCTTACTTCATCGCGCCGAAGATCAACCTGCTCCTCAAGCAGCAGAAGTTCGCTGACGCCAAGGCCTACGCCGCCGGGGTCATCGCCGAAGCGACCAGGCATGACGACAGCTCGATGCTCAGCGGCGTCTCGCAGACGCTGCTCGGTCCCGACGCGAAGAGCAACCCGGAGCTTGCCGCCGTCGCGCTCAGCGCCGCCGTCTCGCTCGAGAAGCTGGTCGGCTCGAAGAACCTCGCCTCGCAGCTGACGCTGGCCCGCGCCCGTTTCGCCGTCGGCGAGAAGGAGAAGGCGAAGGCGCACGCCGAGAACGTCATCAACCTCGCGCCGGAGAACAACAAGGCCGCCTACCGCAAGATGCTGAAGGAGATCCTGGGCGACGCCGAAGGCTCGAACGAAGTCCGCCCGCAGAAGCTGATCCCCGCCGGCGGCGCCGACCGCCGCGAACCGGCCCCCGCGCTGGAAGCCCGCCGCGACGACCGCTGATTCTCGCATGCGACAAGCCGGTTCGGCGCGAAAGCGTCAAGCCCGGCTTGTCGCGGCGCGGTTCACGGGCTACATTGTTGGAACGTGTTTTCTCCAGGTGATGTGACGGCATGAACGCAACCCAGGCGATCTCGGCGACCACGATTCGGCTCCAGGCCGCCGCTGCCGTTGCGCACGTCGCCGCTATTCTTGCCATCGTCGCACTCGCGTCGGGGTGAGCCTGGGGAAACACCGTCAAGCGTGCGTTCCAACCCCGGGCCGAAAAGCCCGGGGTTTTTGTTTTCCAGGACCGTTTAGCCGTTCGCCTACGGCGAGCGCGACCCGTGTCCCTCGCGATGGTCGTGTCGCGGTTCGTGGGTCGCATCCGCGCTCGCCTGAGACGAGCGGCTAAACGTCGTCCCCCACCGAGGAAGCCCCGATGCTCCCCCTGAATCTTTCCCAGCGAGCGAAGCGGACCGGCGCGCAGCCGATCAGCTGGTTCATGCAGCAGGCGGTCGAGAACCCGAACCTCATCAGCCTGGCCGCCGGGCTGGTCGACGCCGAGTCGCTGCCGCTCGCCGAGACGCGGGCCGCCCTCGACGAACTTTTCAGCGACCCTCGCGCTGGCCGGGCGGCGCTGCAGTACGGCACCACGCAGGGCTACGCTCCGCTGCGCGAGAAGATCCTCGCCCGTGCCATGACGCTCGACAACGTCCAGGCGAAGGACCTGTCGCTGACGCCCGACGATGTCGTCATCACGACAGGCTCGCAGCAGCTGCTGTACATGCTCGGCGAAGTCCTCCTCGATCCGGGCGACATCGTCATCACCGAGGCACCGTCGTACTTCGTCTACCACGGCGTGCTTGGCAGCATCGGCGTCCGCACGCTCACTGTGCCGATGGACGAGCAGGGCATGGACACCGACGCGCTCGAAGAACTGCTGAAGCAACTCGAAGCGTCGGGCGAGCTGTCGCGCGTGAAGCTGATCTACACGGTCGACTACTTCCAGAACCCGACCGGGCTGACCTTGTCACTGACGCGCCGGCAGCGGATGCTGGAGCTGGCGCAGAAGTACAGCAAGCAGCAGCGGATCTTCATCCTGGAGGACGCCGCCTACCGCGAGCTGCGCTACGACGGGGACGACCTGCCGAGCATCAAGAGCTTCGACCACCGCAACGAGACGGTGATCCTGGCGATGACGTTCTCGAAGCCGATGGCGCCGGGGCTGAAGACCGGCTACGGCATCATGCCGCGCGACCTGGTCGCGCCGGTGCTGCACTTCAAGGGCAACCACGACTTCGGCTCCAGCAACCTGTGCCAGCACCTGCTCGACCGCGTGATGGCCAATGGCGACTACGAGAAGCACGTCGCCCACCTGCGCGACGTGTACCGGGGCAAGCGCGACGTGCTGCTGGCGGGCCTGGACGAGCAGTTCCCGCAGCTGCGATCGCCGATGCGCTGGACGAAGCCGGCCGGCGGGATGTACGTCTGGCTGCGCTGCCCGGCGGAATGCCCGACGGGGCCTGGGACGCGCTTCATGGACGCGAGCCTGCGCGAAGGGGTGCTGTACGTGCCGGGCCGCTTCTGCCACATGCCGGACGAGCAGGGCGAAACGCCCGACACGGAAGCCCGGCTCTGCTTCGGCGTGGCGACGCCGGACCAGTTGCGCGAGGCGTGCCGCCGCCTGGGCCGCGCTGCGGCCGACGCGATGCCGGCGAAGATCACGATGAAAGCGCTCGCCGGCTGCAAGGGATAGATCGATTTATCCACGAAGGACACGAAGGGGCACGAAGGAAGACAGGGAGACAAGGAGGAGGGGAGACGGGGAGACAAGGAGCATGGTCGAAATATCAAGCCCGCTGCCGGCTGAGGCGGCGGGGTAGCATCTCCGAAAGGGCTAC
>JAYSSW010001016.1:0-2730 GCA_043720335.1 Planctomycetia bacterium | reverse complement strand
GCGTTCTTCCTGGACGCGGTCAAAGTGCTTCTCGACCAGAGCGCCCACCTGGTTCGCGAGAGCAAACTTCCCATCGAGTTCTACGGCCTGACGTACCTGCCGCTGCTGGCCGTGCTCACGGCGTTCGGCGCTCGTCGCGTGGTCGGGGACGGCCTGTTCGTGAAGCCGGTGCGCCGGTTCGCCGCCGGACTGCCGTGCTTGCTGCTCGCCTTGAGCGCGACGCATCCGAAGGCGATGTTCCCGGTGGCGGCGGTGCTGATGGTGTTGTTCGTGGTGCAGGCCGTCGCGTTCCGCAGCGCCTGGCTGGTGCTGCCCGCCCTCGCCGCGTACGGGCTGGCGACGTTCGGCTTGGAAGCCTTCCTGAGCAAGATCCTCGCGGTGCCGCTGCCCGCCGACTTCCGCTGGTTCGCGCTGACCGCCGCCGCCGGGCTGCTGTTCGCCGCGAGCCGTTGGCTCGACCGCTGGCTCGCGAAACTCAACGCGCCGCAGTGGTTGGCGTCCGTGTGCGGCCATGCGAGCCTGGCCGCCGCGCTCGCGCTCGCCGGGGCTTGGCTGGTGCAATTCGTCACGATCCACGCGACCGGCGCCTGGCTGCCGGGAACGTGCATCGCCGCGCTGCTGCTGATCCACGGCCTGCACCGCGTCCAGCCGATCCTGAGCGCGGCCGCGCTAACGAACGTCCTTCTCGTGGCGACGACACAAGCGCTGCTGCACGAAGCGTCGCTCGCGGAGATGGTCGCCCTCGGCACCTACGCTGGCATCGCGATCTGGACCGTCGGCATGGCGCTACGACGCTTCACGACGACGCGATTGAGTCGTGCCTATTCGCTCGCCGCCGAAGCGATCGGCACGGGGCTGCTGGCGACGGGATTGGCGGTCGGCTATCTGCCGCTCTACGCAATCGAGCTGCTGCAGCCGTTTCAGGCGGCGACCTTTCCGCAGGAGTTCGTCGAACTGTCGGCGAGCGTCGGCTTGCTGGCGCGCGGCCTGATCGTGGCGTGGTGCGTTGCTGCCGCGTTTCGCTGGGCGCATGCGGCGTGTACGTCGCTGGCGCTTTTGATGCTGTTCGCGTCGGTCGGCTCGGTGTTTCTCTCCGTCGCTGGCGTGCAGCATGTCGAATGGCTGCCAACGGTGTGGGTGGCGACGGGGCTGGCGTGCCTGCCCGTTTCGCTGCTGCTGCTGCGTCGGCGGATGTCGCGCGACATGGAGAATCGGCCACGCTGGCTCGCGCTCGACGAGCCGTTGACGTGGGGCCTGCTCGGCGTCTTCGGCCTGTCCGCCGCCGCCACGACGCTGACCTTCGCTCCGGCGCTGCGCGTCGCGGGGGGCGTGGCGGTCGTCGGCCTGGTCGCACTCGCGCTGCGGCAGCGGGCCGACCTGCGCAAGCCGATCCTGCTCCTCGTCAACTGGCAAGTGGTGACATTCGCGATGTCACTGCTGGCGCCCGAATGCCCATCGATCTACCATCTGACCCCCGCCAATCTGCGAGAAATGCTGACGCCGCTCGCGGCGCTGGCGGCGGCGAGCGTGTTGCTGTGGCAGCCGGTCGCCCAGCGAGCCGAGCGGACGCAGCTCTACCGCGTCCACCACGGCGTGCTGCAAGCATTGACGGCGATCACGCTGTTGGCGGCGATGGCCGCGCTGCCGTCGCTGGGCGTGATGGATGTGGCGCTGACGATGTCGGCCTTCGCGCTGGTCGCCGTGGCCGAGGGGCTTTCCGCGAACCGCCGGCAGTCGGAGTTGCACGCCTGGTGTGCCATCGCGTCGGTCGGGGCGGCGGTCGGCTACCTCCTTTTCTTCGACGTCATCGTCCTCGGCGGCGGCATGGGCATGTTCGTCGTCCTCGGCGTCGGCATGGCCATCTGGCTGCTCCGCGAAGTGGCAGTTCGCCATCTGCCATGCCGCGTCTTCGTCCGACCGCTTGAAACCCTCGCCTTCGCGATGCCTTTCGTCGCGGTGATCCTCGGCGTGCGCCGCCATCTGGTCGTCGCCGACCCGGCGTGGCGCGGCGTCAACAGCCTGGCCCTGCTCTTGTCGGCGGCGTTCTACTTCTGGCGCGGCATCGAGTCGCGCCGGCGCGGCTTGTTCGCCCTCGCCGCTGTCGTCTTCAACGTCGCCCTCGCGCTCTTGTGGCGCGAGCTGGACTGGAGCGACCCGCAGTTCTTCCTCGTCCCGATCGGCCTGAGCGTGCTCGCCTTGGGCCAGCTCTTCAGTCACGAATTGCCCGCGAAGCTGCACGACCCGGTCCGCTACCTGGGCGCTCTGATCATCCTCGTCTCGCCGATCTTCCACATCGTCGACGGAAGCTGGATCCACCTCTTCACGCTGATGGTGGCTTCGGTGAGCGTCGCGTTCCTTGGCATCGGCCTGCGCGTGCGTGCGTTGATGTACGCGGGGACAGCGTTCCTGCTCGCCGACCTGGTCGCGATGCTGGTTCGCAGCGGCATCGACCACCCCAGCCTGCTCTGGATCGCCGGCCTGTCGCTCGGCGCCGCCGTGCTCGCCCTGGGCGCCTACTGCGAACGCCACCGCGAAGATTTGTTGCAGCGCATGCGGCTCGTCGCCGAGTCGCTCCAGGAGTGGAAGTAATGGCATTTCGCGGCGAATCAACACGTGGGCGTTGCCCGCTCCCAGCGATGGAAGGCGAGCGGCGCGGCGTAAGCCCGCCGTGGAAACGACCGAGGATCCCTGGGCTCCGTCAACGAATCGTTTCACGGCGGGCTTACGCCG
>JAYSSW010001015.1:0-5781 GCA_043720335.1 Planctomycetia bacterium | reverse complement strand
AACCCTGAGCGCAAGCGAGGGGATCGCAGCGAACCAGGTTGGCGAATATTCTCATTCCGCGAGCCGCCCTGCGATCCAGGTTGGCGAATATTGTCACTCAGCGAGCCGCCATGCGATCCCCTCGCTTGCGCTCAGGGTTAGTACGGGGTCGAAGCACATGGCCGACATCGAGGATCTGCTGGAGGTCGCCGACGAGACGGAGGACGCCGCCGCCGTCGAGTTCGCGGGCAACCACTCCATCGAACTGCAGGTGCAGGCGAAGACCGCCGGCATGCGGCTCGACCAGTTCCTGGTGCTGCACTGCGCCGACTTCAGCCGCTCCATCATCCAGCGCGCCATCGAGGCGGGCAGCGTCACGCTCAACGAGGCGCCGAGCAAGGCGAGCTTCAAGGTGCGCGTCGAGGACCGCGTGCGCATCTGGCTGCCGGAGCCGATCCGCGCCGCCCCGATCCCCGAGAACATCCCGCTCGACATCCTGTACGAGGACGACGACCTCGCCATCGTCAACAAGCCGTACAACATGGTCGTCCATCCCGCCAAGGGCAACTGGTCCGGCACGCTCGTCAACGCCCTCGCCTACCACTTCGGCAAGCTCAGCACCGAGGGAGGACCGCTCCGCCCCGGCATCGTCCACCGCCTCGACCGCGACACCAGCGGCGCCATCCTCATCGCCAAGGAAGAGTCGACGCACCGCGACCTCAGCCTGCAGTTCGAGACCCGCAAGGTCTTCAAGGAGTATGTGGCCATCACGCAGGGGACGCTCGACCGCGACAGCGACTACGTCGAGCGGCGCATCATGCACCACCCCAACGAGCGCATCAAGATGGCGATCACCGACGACCCCGAGAAGGGCAAGGAAGCGTGCAGCTACTACGAGGTGACCGAGCGGTTCAAGGGCTTCACGTATGTCCGCGTGCAACCTCGCACGGGACGCACGCACCAGATCCGCGTACACCTGGCGAGCGTCGGCGCGCCGGTGCTGGCCGACAAGCTGTACAGCGGCCGCGACTGCTTCAAGATGTCGGACCTGGTCCCCGGCCTGGAGCCTGAGAAGGACGAACTGCTGCTGGTGCGGCAGGCGCTGCACGCCCAGCGGCTGCGGATCTTCCATCCGCGCAGGAAGGAGATCATCGCCGTCGAAGCGCCGCTGCCGCCGGAGTTCACGGCGACGCTGGACGCGCTGAGGCTGCACCGGGCGATCATCAAGCGATGAAACGAGAAAAGCCCGCAGCACCGTACCGGCGTGCTGCGGGCCATCGCGAGGGCGACGGGCGACTATTCCTTCTTCGACGGCGGCAGGATGACCGTGTCGATGACGTGGATGACGCCGTTGCTGGCGGCGATGTCGGTCTTGACGACGTTGGCGCCGCCGTTGAGCATCACCTTGCCGTCGGCGACCTTGATGGCGATCTCGCCGCCCTCGACCGACTTCGCGGAGGTCAGCTTGACCACGTCGGCGGCCATCACCTTGCCGGGGACGACATGGTAGGTCAGGATCGCGGTCAGCTTGGCCTTGTCCTTGAGCAGGGCTTCGACGGTGCCTTCGGGGAGCTTGGCGAAGGCGGCGTCGGTCGGGGCGAACACCGTGAACGGGCCCTTGCCCTTGAGGGTGTCGATCAGGCCCGCTTCGGTGAGCGCCGCCGCCAGGGTCTTGAACGAGCCGGCGCTGACGGCCGTCTCGACGATGTCCTTCTCGCCGCCTGCGTGCGAGGGGCTCATGCCCAGGTAGCCGAGCAGCGCCGTCGCCGCCACCGTCGCCAACCACACCTTCTTGAACATGCTGGATCTCCGTGAACAGGGTCGATTCGTGTTGCGTGCAAAACGTCCGCTTTTCCGGAGCGAGCCGGCTTTCGCTCCAACCCATGAGTAGCGCCGCGCTCGCGTGATTCAATCCGCAATATCGAGAAAAAATCGTGTATTTTTCCGCGCTTCCTCCATGCAGGCGATGTCGGGGCCGAACCTCGCCGGGACGCGCTACGCTTCAGCGCGCGTGAAAAAATCCAACCACTGAAATCAACGATCGTGCCCCGGTTCCATCGTCCGCGCGCTTCGCGGTTGCTAAAATGAAATGATCGCTTCCACGAACCTTTGCGAGTGAATCATGGCCGAGCAGTACATCTTCACGATCGAAAGCCTGACCAAGCTCTACGGCAAGCGCGAGGTCCTCAAGGACATTTGGCTCGCCTTCTACCCCGGCGCCAAGATCGGCGTCATCGGCAACAACGGCTCGGGCAAGTCGACCCTGCTCCGCATCATGGCGCAGCAGGACAAGGACTTCGCCGGCGTCGCACGCCTCGCCTCCGGATACACCATCGGCTTCGTCCCCCAGGAGCCTCGCCTCGACGAGACCAAGGACGTGCGCGGCAACGTCGAACTCGCCGTCGCCCCCACCCGCGCCCTGCTCACCCGCTTCGAGGAGATCGGCAACCTGCTCGGCGACGCCTCCCCCGAGAAGATGGACAAGCTGCTCGACGAGATGGGCCGCCTCCAGGAGAAGATCGACGCCGTCAACGCCTGGGAACTTGACCGCCAGCTCGAGATCGCCATGGACGCGATGCGGCTGCCCCCGCCCGAAGCGACCGCCGAGTCGCTCTCCGGCGGCGAGCGGCGCCGGGTCGCGCTCTGCAAGATCCTGCTCCAGAAGCCCGACCTGCTGCTGCTCGACGAACCGACCAACCATCTCGACGCCGAGTCGGTCGCGTGGCTCGAACGCCACCTGTCCGAGTACGCCGGCACCGTCGTCTCGGTCACGCACGACCGCTACTTCCTCGACAATGTCGCGCAGTGGATCCTCGAACTCGACTTCGGCCGAGGCCACCCGTGGAAGGGCAACTACTCGTCGTGGCTGGAGCAGAAGCAGGCGAAGATGGAACGCGAAGAACGCGCCGAGAACGCCCGCCGCAAGGCGCTGGAGCGCGAGCTGGAGTGGGCACGCCTCGCCCCGCGCGCCCGCGTCGCCAAGAGCAAGGCCCGCCTGAACGCCTATGAACGGCTCGCGAACCAGGAGGTCGAGGAACGCAGCGAAGCACTGTCGATGCAGATCCCCCCTGGCCCGCACCTCGGCGACCTCGTCGTCCGCGCGGAAGGTTTGAACAAGGGCTACGGCGACAACGTGCTGATGGAGGACCTGAGCTTCGACCTGCCGCGCGGCGGCATCGTCGGCGTCATCGGACCCAACGGCGCCGGCAAGACCACCCTCTTCCGCATGATCGTCGGACAGGAGACGCCCGACTCCGGCGCGCTCCGCGTCGGCGCCACCGTCGTCCCCGCCTACGTCGACCAGAACCGCGACGCCCTCGACGGCGCCAAGTCGGCCTACGAGGAGATCAGCGGCGGCGCCGAGTACCTCATGCTCGGCAAGAGCAAGGTCTCCTCCCGCGCCTACGTCAGCTGGTTCAACTTCAAAGGCCCCGACCAGCAGCGCAAGGTCTCCGAACTGTCCGGCGGCGAACGCAACCGCGTCCACCTCGCCAAACTCCTCCGTCGCGGCGGCAACCTCCTCCTCCTCGACGAACCGACCAACGACCTCGACGTCGACACGCTCCGCGCCCTCGAGGACGCCCTGCTGAACTTCGGCGGCTGCGCGGTCGTCATCAGCCACGACCGCTGGTTCCTCGACCGCATCGCCACCCACATCCTCGCCTTCGAGGGGGACAGCAAGGTGGTCTGGTGCGAAGGCAACTACCAGACCTACGAGGCCCAGCGCAAGCAGCGCCTCGGCGCCGACGCCGACAACCCGCACCGCCTCAAGTACAAGAAGCTCACGCATTGAGTTGGGAAGTTACTTGTCACTGAGAGAACATCAGCGCCAAGCCCCAGGATGAGCGCAGCGATTCCTGGGGGTGACTTTTATCGTGGCTTGACCCCCACCAATCGCTTCGCTCATGTTGGGGCTTGGTGTCTCTCTCCTGCCTTCTCTCTGTGTCCTCTGTGCCTCTGTGGTTCAATGCTCCCCTACGAGACCGCCATGTTCTCGCTCACTTCGATGCCGTGGTGGCGGCGCTGGTTCGGGTCGCGGTCGGAGAAGGCCGCGACGCGGTTCCTACGCGACAAGGGCTGCCGTATCGTCGTGCAGAACTGGTCGTGCCCCATCGGCGAACTCGACGTGGTCGCGCTCGACGGCGACTGCCTCGTCTTCGTCGAAGTTCGTTCGACCGAGGGAACCGACCACACTCGGCCCGCGTTGTCGGTCGACCTCGCCAAGCAGCGCAAGCTGACGAAGCTCGCGTTGTGCTACTTGCAAAAATACCGCCTGCTGAACCAGAACGCCCGCTTCGATGTCCTCACCGTCAGTTGGCCGGCCGAGGCGAGCGAGCCGACCATCGTCCACTATCCGCACGCGTTCGAAGCGACCGAACGATTCCAGATGCATGCATAAGTTCCCTCCGGGAAGATCGAGGTTGTCGGTGAAACCCGTCGAAGAGCAACTGGCCCTGATCCAGCGCGGCGTCGATCAGGTCGTCCCCCTCGACGAGCTGCGCAAGAAACTCACCCGCAGCGTCGCCACCGGCAAGCCGCTGCGCGTCAAGTACGGCATCGACCCCACCGGCATCGACGTGCACCTCGGCCACACCGTCCCGCTCCGCAAGCTGCGCCTCTTCCAGGAACTGGGCCACCAGGCGGTCCTCATCATCGGCAACTACACCGCCCTCGTCGGCGACCCCAGCGGACGCGACCAGACCCGCGCCCGGCTCACCCAGGAACAGGTTGAAAGCAATGCCAGGGACTATCTGCTCCAGGTCAGCAAGGTCATCGACATCACCAAGACCGAAGTCACGCGCAACGGCGACTGGTTCGGCAAGTACCGCTTCCTCGACGTGATGGCGCTGACCAGCAAGATCACCGTGCAGCGCATGCTCGAGCGCGACGACTTCACGAAGCGGTTCCGCTCCGAGCCATCGGTGCCGATCTACCTGCACGAGTGCCTGTACCCGCTCATGCAGGGGCAGGACAGCGTCGAGATCCAGGCCGACATCGAACTGGGAGGCAGCGAGCAGCTCTTCAACCTGATGATGGGGCGGAAGCTGCAGGAGGACGCGGGCCAGGAAGCGCAGATCTGCCTGACGCTGCCGATCCTGCGCGGCCTCGACGGCGTGCGCCGCATGGGCAAGAGCCTCGGCAACTACGTCGGCGTCGGCGAGCCGGCCCAGGCCCAGTTCGACAAGACGATGAGCATTCCCGACGACCTGATGCGCGAATGGCACGAGCTGCTCACCGACTTCTCCGCCGCCGACATCGCCCGGCTCGTCGATCCCGCCCAGACGCATCCGATGCAGGCCAAGCATTCGCTCGGCAAGGAGATCGTCGCCTTCTACCACGGCAGGGAAGTCGCCGAGGCCGCGTCGGCCGAGTGGACCAAGCGATTCTCGAAGCGCGAAGACCCGACCGACATCCCCGAAGCGACGATCCCCGCGAGCGAACTCGTCGAAGGCAAGCTGTGGATCTGCAAGCTGCTGGTGCTGCTGAAGTTCGCCGACAGCAACGGCGCCGCCCGACGACTGGTTGAAGGCGGCGGCGTCAACTTCGGCCCCGACAAGACGAAGATCACCGACACGAAAGCCAACGTCGAGATCACCGACGGCCTGATCGTCCGCAGCGGCTCGAAGAAGGTGCTGAAGCTGAAGCTGGGCTGATCGCCATATAGCCCCCGGCTTGCCGGGGGTGAGGCGCGTCCCACGTCGGCGTCACAGATGATGATCGTTCGCCCTGCATTGGTATGGGGCATCGATCATCACCATCGAATGCACGTTGGATCCTGCCTCACCCCCGGCAAGCCGGGGG